>NZ_JAPTFO010000065.1:0-25072 GCF_030985515.1 Stenotrophomonas sp. Sm10 | reverse complement strand
GAGTTCATGAGGTTGCCGGCCAGCGGCCGGCACTACCGTTGTCCGAGGAAGCAACGCAGCATGCAGACATCCACCGAGCTTGCGCGGCCGATCGACCGCTATTTCGCCAGCTACTCCGACGACCACCGCAATGTGATCAACCAGCGCATCCACGTGGTGGCGGTCCCGGCGATCCTGTGGTCGGTGGTGGCCCTGCTGTGGTGCCTGCCGCCGCTGATCACCTGGTTCCAGTACGGCATCTGGTCGGCGTTCGCGATGTTCAGCGCCTGGTGCTTCTACAACAAACTGTCGCGCCCGCTGGGCATCGGCATGCTCATCCAGTTCTTCGTGTTCGGCTGCCTGTGCCGCCTGCTGGAGGCCGAGATCGGCCTGCATGCGCTGCGCTGGCTGGCGGTGGGCGTGTTCGTGGTGGCCTGGGTCGCGCAGTTCATCGGCCACACGTTCGAGGGTCGCAAGCCCAGCTTCCTGACCGACCTGACCTACCTGCTGATCGGCCCGGCCTGGGTGATGGCCAAGTTCTATCGCAAGCTCGACTGGCGCTACTGATCGCGGGCGGCCGACAGCGGCCGTCGTTTCCTGAACGGGCGAATTCCATCACCCACACTCCACGGTGGCCCTGCCAGCCTGCGCCGGTGACTCGCTCCCCGCTTCCCGTCCGTTGACGGCAGCCCCTGTGCGACAGGGCCTGCGGTCTCCCTGCGTGGGCGCAGGGTGTCCCCCGAGAGCAACCCGGGAGGGACCGCAGGAACGTGATGTTGCGCCGCAGAAAAAATGAATCAGCGAACGTTACATGCAATTGATCGCTGTTCGATGGGTTTCAGCGACATTTCGCAGCCTGTTATCCTCCCTGACCTGCTCGTGAATCATGGATTCCCTGCATGCTCCCCAGCCTGCCCCTGCTGCTGGCCCTGCCGTTCCTGATGGCAGCGGCTGTTGCGGCCTTCCCCCGTAGTTCGCGCTCGACTGCTGCCTGGCTGGCGGCGCTGGCGCCGTTGGGCGGGCTGGCCATCCTCGGCTGGCTCACGCCGTCCGTGCTCGATGGCCAGGTGGTTCGCACCCTGGTGCCCTGGCTGCCACAGATCGGCCTGGACTTCACCCTGCGCCTGGACGGGCTGGCGTGGATGTTCGCCGGGCTGGTACTGGGCATCGGCGCGCTGGTGGTGCTGTACGCGCGCTACTACCTGAGCCAGCAGGACAACGCGCACCGCTTCTACTGCTACCTGCTGCTGTTCATGGGCGCCATGCTGGGCATGGTGCTGTCGGGCAACCTGCTGTTGCTGATGATCTTCTGGGAAATGACCAGCATCAGTTCGTTCCTGCTGATCGGCTTCTGGTCGCACCGCCAGGACGCCCGCGAAGGCGCACGCATGGCGCTGGTGATCACCGGTGGCGGTGGCCTGGCCCTGCTCGGTGGCGTGCTGCTGATCGGCCGCATCGTCGGCAGCTTCGACCTGGACGTGGTGCTGGCCGCTGGCGAGCAGATCCGCGCCAGCGCGCTGTACCCCTACGCCCTGTTCCTGGTACTGGCCGGCATCTTCACCAAGAGCGCGCAGTTCCCGTTCCACTTCTGGCTGCCGCACGCGATGGCGGCGCCGACCCCGGTCTCGGCGTACCTGCACTCGGCCACCATGGTAAAGGCCGGCGTGTTCCTGCTGGCGCGGCTGCATCCAGCGCTGGCCGGCAGCGACCTGTTCTTCTACACGGTCAGCGGCATCGGTGCGATCACCCTGTTGATCGGCGCCTGGAACGCGATCTTCCAGCACGATCTGAAAGGCCTGCTGGCGTACTCGACCATTTCCCATCTGGGCCTGATCACCCTGCTGTTCGGCCTGTCCACGCCGATGGCGGTGGTGGCCGGTGTGTTCCACATCCTCAACCACGCCACCTTCAAGGCCTCGCTGTTCATGGCCGCCGGCATCATCGACCATGAGACCGGCACCCGCGACATGCGCAAGCTGGGCGGCCTGCGCAGGCTGATGCCGTTCACCAGCGCGCTGGCGATCATTGCCTCGCTGGCGATGGCCGGCATCCCGCTGCTCAACGGCTTCCTGTCCAAGGAAATGCTGTTTGCCGAGGCGATCACGGCCGGCGGCCCGGGGATCATGCGCACGGCGGTGTCGATCGCCGCGCTGCTGGCCGGCGTGTTCGGCGTGGCCTACAGCCTGCGCTTCGTGCACGACACCTTCTTTGGCCCCGGCCCGCACGACCTGGATCGCGTGCCGCATGAGCCGCCGCGCTGGATGAAGGTACCGGTGGAACTGCTGGTGGTGATCTGCGTGGCAGTAGGCATCGCCCCGGCACTGACCGTGGCACCGGTGCTGCATGCCGCTGCGGCGTCGATCCTCGGCAGCGCCATGCCCGAGTACAGCCTGGCGGTATGGCACGGCTTCAACCTGCCGCTGGCGATGAGCGCGATCGGCGTGATCGGCGGCGTGGCGCTGTACTTCGGCCTGCGCAAGCTGATCAACCTGCACGCCGTGACCAACGTCAGCACTGGCCGCAATGTGTTCCATGCGCAGCTGGATGCCGTGTCCGCACTGGCCATGCGCCTGACCAACGGCATCGCCAACGGCAGCCTGCAGCGCATGCTGCTGGGCCTGGTGCTGGTGGCGATCACAGTTGCCGCCGCGCCGTTCGTGGCAAATCCGGCCTCGCCGAACTGGACCGCGCCGCAGCCGGTTCCCCTGCTGGGCTGGGCGCTTTGGCTGGTGATGATGGCCTGTGCGGTCGCCACCCTGCGCATCTACAAGCAGCGCCTGCTGGCGGTGCTGCTGGTCGGCGGTGTCGGCCTGATGGTGGCGCTGACCTTCGTGTTCCTGTCCGCACCCGACCTGGCCCTGACCCAGCTGCTGGTGGAGATGGTCACCCTGGTGCTGATGCTGCTGGGCATGAACTACCTGCCGGCGCAGTCCGGGCCGGAACGTCCGCGCTGGCGCAAGCGCCGCGATGCGGTGATCGCGATCATCGCCGGCGCCGGCCTGGGTGCGCTGGCCTATTCGGCGATGACCCTGCCGCCGAACACCATGGCCGGCGAACTGCTCGCCCGTGCGTTGCCCGAGGCCTATGGCCAGAACGTGGTCAACGTGATCCTGGTCGACTTCCGCGGCTTCGATACCTTCGGCGAGATCACCGTGTTCGGCATCGCCGCGCTGGTGGTGCATGCCCTGCTGCGGCGCACGCGGATGGCACCGGAGCAGATCATGCCCGGCCCTCCGATCAAGCTGCCGGTACCAGCCGACCTGGCCCAGATCATGTTCCCGCTGACCCTGACCGTATCGATCTTCCTGTTCCTGCGCGGCCACAACGCGCCGGGCGGTGGCTTCATCGCCGGCCTGGTGCTGGCGGTGCCGCTGCTGATCCAGTACGTGATCCAGGGCACCGCATCGGTGGAATCGCGCTTCGGCTTCGATTACATCCGCTGCATCGGCATGGGCCTGCTGATCGCCCTGCTCAGCGGCAGTGCCTCGATGCTGTTCGGCGTGCCGTTCCTCACCAGCGGCCACCTCGATCTGCACCTGCCGCTGATCGGCGACGTGCCGCTGGCCAGTGCGATCGGTTTCGACATCGGCGTCTACCTGGTGGTGTTCGGCGGCGCCATGCTGATGCTGTCGATGATGGGCACGATCAAGCCCTCGCGTACCCGCACCGCCCGCAAGGGCGAGATCGACCTGCAACGCCGTTCGGCCCGCACCGGGGAGATGCACTGATGGAACTGGCCCTTGCGACCGCGATCGGCGTGCTGACCGCCATCGGCATCTACCTGCTGCTGCGCGCGCGCAGCTTCGATGTGATTCTCGGCATGACCTTCCTGTCCTACGCCACCAACCTGCTGATCTTCGCCGGTGGCCGCGTGGTGCTGGGCAAGGCGCCGGTGCTGCAGGAGGGCGTGGACAGCCACCTCGGCAACTACACCGATCCGCTGCCACAGGCGCTGGTGCTGACCGCGATCGTGATCGCCTTCGCGATGACCGCAGTGAGCATCGTGCTGGCCATGCGCAGCCGCAGCGACAACCACAGCGACCATGTGGACGCCCACGAGCCCGACGATGACCTGCAGGATGAGCGCGTGCCGCCGCGCCAGGGCGAGGACCGCGCATGAACCACCTGGTGATCCTGCCGATCCTGATTCCCCTGCTGGGCGCTGCGCTGTCGCTGTTCGTCGAACATCGCCGCTACGGCCCCAGGGTGCAGCGCGCCGTCGCGTGGACCGCGCTGTCGGCGCTGGCGCTGGCGGTGGGCCTGCTGTTTGCCAGCACGGCCAGCGGTGACATCAATGTCTACCTGCTGGGCGACTGGCCGTCGCGGCTGGGCATCGCGCTGGTGGCCGACCGGCTGTCGGCGTGGATGCTGCTGACTACCCTGCTGCTGGCCATTCCCTGCCTGCTGCATGCCTGCTCGGGCTGGGACCGCCGCGCACCGCACTTCCATGCGCTGTTCCAGTTCCAGCTGGTCGGCCTCAACGGCGCGTTCCTGACCGGCGACATCTTCAACCTGTTCGTGTTCTTCGAGGTGATGCTGATCGCCTCCTACGGCCTGCTGCTCAGCGGTGGCCGCGGCCTGCGCATGCGCATCGGCCTGCACTACGTGGTGTTCAACGTCACCGCCTCGACCCTGTTCCTGATCGCGCTGGGCCTGCTGTACGCCACGCTGGGGTCGCTGAACATGGCCGAGCTGTCGCAGCGCATCGCGCAGGTGCCGCCGGCACAGCTGACCCTGGTGAAGGCGACGATGGGCCTGTTGCTGCTGGTGTTCTGCGCCAAGGCCGCGCTGATGCCGCTGTACCTGTGGCTGCCGGAAGCCTATTCGCGTGCGCCAGCAGCGGTGGCTGCGCTGTTCGCGATCATGACCAAGGTCGGCCTGTACTCGGTGCTGCGCATCCAGATGCTGTGGTTCGGCGATGACGCAGGCGCGATGGCCGGCTATGGCCGCGACTGGCTGCTGTGGGCCGGCGTGGCGACGCTGGTGCTCGGTGGCCTGGGTGCACTGGCCGCGACCCGCCTGCGCGTCCTGATCTCGTACCTGGTGATCGTGTCGGCGGCCACGCTGTTCATCGCCTTCTCGGTGGGCACGCCGCAGGTACTCTCAGCGGGCCTGTACTACCTGCCGCACAGCAGCTTCGTCGCCGCCGCGCTGTTCCTGATCGCCGACCTGATCCGCCGTCGTCGCGGCGGTGCCAGCGACCGCAAGGAAGTGGTGGCACCGATGCCGGGCAAGGAAACCCCAGCGGTGCTGTTCCTGATCGGGGCAGTGTCGGTGGCCGGCCTGCCGCCACTGTCCGGCTTCCTGGCCAAGGCCGCGCTGCTGGCCGGCATGCCGGCGCAGTACACCGGGCCGGTCTGGACCGCCGTGCTGGTCAGCAGCCTGCTGGTGATCATGGGCCTGACCCGCGGCGGCATCCGCCTGTTCTGGCGCGTGCCACCGGTCGATCCAGAAGCACCGAAGCCGCGCAAGGCTCCCCTGCGCCGGGTAGAGCTCTACGCCGCCTGCCTGCTGCTGGCCTACGGCATCGGCATGACCCTGGCCGCTGCACCGTTGATGCGCTACACCGACGCCACCGCCGCACAGCTGCTGCATCCCAGCGAGTACGTGCAGCAGCTGCGCGCGACCACGCCGGAGATCCGCCAGCCATGACTGCCCAGCGCTCCCTGTTCCGTCGCCTGATTCCCTCGCCGATGCTCAGCATCATGGTGGTGGCGTTCTGGCTGCTGATGTCCGACAGCTTCACCCTCGGCCAGATCGTGCTGGGGCTGGTGCTGGGCGTGGTGGTGCCGCTGTTCGCCGCGCGCCTGGACCGCGAGTTCGCGCGCATCGGCACCCTGCGGCCGCTGCCCAGACTGGTGTGCGTGACCCTGTGGGACATCCTGATGTCCAACATCCGCGTCGCCCTGCAGGTGCTGGGCCCGGAAAAGAACATCCACCCGGGCTTCATCTGGCTGCCGCTGGACATCGCCAACATCCACGGCATCGCCGCGCTGACCAGCATGATCACCCTGACCCCGGGCACGGTCTCGGCCGCGCTCAGCGACGACCGCAAGTTCCTGCTGGTGCATGTGCTGCACCTGGAGGATCCACAGGACCTGATCGATACGATCAAGCGCCGTTACGAGGCGCCGTTGATGGAGATCTTCCCATGACCGGTTTTGAAGTCATCCAGACCACCCTGGTGGTGTGCATGCACGTGGTCGGCCTGGCCATGCTGCTGGCCACCTGGCGCCTGCTGCGCGGGCCGACCGTGCCCGACCGCATCCTCGCACTGGACACCCTGTCGGTGACCGCGATCGCCGAGCTGATGCTGTTCGGCATGTACCTCAATTCACCGATCTACTTCGAGGCGGCGTTGATCATCGCCATGCTCGGCTTCGGCAGCACCGTGGTGCTGAGCAAGTTCGTGCTGCGCCGGGACATCGTCGAATGATCACTGCCATCCAGATCGGCCTGTCGATCCTGCTGCTGTTCGGCTGCTTCTTCATCCTGGTGGGCGCACTGGGCCTGGTGAAGCTGTCGACCTTCTTCAAGCGCCTGCACGCGCCGACCAAGGCCAGCACGCTGGGCGTGGGCTGCGTGCTGGTGTGCTCGGTCTGCTACCACATCTTCCTCGGCCAGGACCCGCAGCCGCGCGAGCTGCTGATCACCGTGTTCCTGTTCATCACCGCACCGATCAGCGCGCACATGATGGCCAAGGCCGCGCTGTCGCTGCTGATGGAGACCCGCCCCACCCTGCCGGGCAACGAACGTGCCGCCGAGGAGCAGCTGCCACCGCCGGAACCGGTGCGGGAAGAAGAAATCACGCAGAACCGGTAGAACCGGCCGCTGGCCGGCAATGTGACGCCCGGTAGGTGCCGACCGCTGGTCGGCACGAACAGCAGCCGAGCATGGGCTCGGCTCTACAGCGCCGGTGCGCCGACCAGCAGCAGTTCCAGCAGGAACCAGCCGACAAACGCGACCAGCAGGATCACACCTTCGCCGCGGCTGATCTTCAGGTCGCCACGCAGCATCGGGTACAGCACCAGCGCGAACGCCAGCAGCGCCGGCAGTTCCAGGCGTACGAACGAGGCCGGCAGCGCCAGCGGCTGCAGCACGGCCATCGCACCGATCACCAGGAGCAGGTTGACCACGCTGGAACCCAGCACGTGGCCCAGCACCATGTCGCCATGCCCGCGACGCGCGGCGGCGATGGCGGTGGCCACCTCCGGCAGTGCGGTACCGATCGCCACCGGCAGCAGGCCGACCAGCAGCGGCGTCCAACCCAGGGCGACGCCAAAGTCGGCGGCGGCGCCCACCACCAGGCGCGCGCCCCAGTACAGCGCCAACGCGGCAATCAGCACGCGCAGCACGTTCAACGGCAGGCTGGTGCGGCTCAGTGCGGACTCGGCGATGGCCACCTGCACCTCCGCGCTCTCGCTGCGACCACGGCGCAGCAGCAGCACCTGCACCACGATGAAGCCGGCCAGCAGTATGCCGCCCTCCCAACGTGCCAGGCCGCCATCAAGCCCGAACAGGATCAGCAGCACACCCGCCGCCAGCAGCGACCACCACAGCACCGTCTGCAGGCGCGCGCGCAGCAGCAGGGGCGCAGCCATGGCCGCCACGGCCAGGGTCAGGCCCAGGTTGGTGATGCTGCTGCCGACCGCATTGCCCAGCGCCAGTTCTGGCTGGCCCACCGCCAGCGCGCGCGCGTTGACTGCCAGCTCCGGCAACGAGGTGGCCACCCCGAGCAGCAGCAGCCCGGCAGTGAATGGGCTGGCCCCGAAACGCTGGGCCAGGCCGGACACGGCCTTGACGATGGAGTCCCCGCCCAGCGCCAGCAGCAGCAGGCCGAGCAGGAACCAGGCAATGGCAATGGCGATCATCGAGCACTCCCCCAGCGGTCGTGGCGCGATTCTACGCTTGGCCAGTACGCGCGGCTGGGCCGTGGATCAAGGATCAGCCACAGCCTTCCGCATAATCGACCTGCGGGGTCTGTCCGACGCGCCAGGCACTGACCCGACCATCAGCGCCGAGCGCGAAGTCGATCACCGCACCACCCTCCTGCGCCGGGCGCACGCGCAGGTGCTGGGCCTTCTCGTCGTACTTGTCAGGGCCGACATCGGCCCGCTCCGGGTACAGCACCTGCAGCTCACCCAGGGTCATGCCGACCTTGCCGCCGCCTGGTGCGGTGATGGCGGCGCTGCGCACGTCGTAGCGCACCAGCTTGCGGCCTTCGATCATCAGGCGCGGCTCTTCGGCATCCTGCGGGCGCAGGAAGTAGCAGCCGTCGTTGCTGTCGTCAGCCGGCAGCGGCTTGCCGGCCGCATCGGTGCCCAGACCCTGCAGCGGCTTGCCGGCCGCATCGGTGCCCAGACCCTGCAGCGGCGTGCCGAAGCCACTGCGGACCTCGGCGATGCCGGCGCCCAGCGCGGCGCCGCCGAAGCCATCCAGGCGCGCGGGACTGTCCTCGCGAAGGTCGTTGGCGGGGCGGGTTGCCAGATCAGGATCGGCCGACTGCGCAGGCCCGGTCGCCGAGGCGGTTTCCGCCGGGGTGTCGCTGCCGCTACCGGCCGCCCCCTGCTTGTCGGGGCCCGCACTGCAGGCGGCGAGCGAAAGGAGCAACAGACCAGCAATCGGGAGGTGCTTCATCGGTGCGGTTCCCTGGCACGAAGATGGCTGCACGCTAACCCATCCGGTGTGCAGGCGCTGCATTGTCATCGCGGTTTCATCGCCCTCGTTCAGGCTCGGCGAGCACCGATCTGGCCGTCCCTTCCATGCAACCGCGCAAGACCGATCTCGCCCGAACCGCGCTGCAGGCCCACCGCGCGCCGCTGGACATGCGCCAACGCCGGCTGCTGATCCTGTGCGACGGCCAGCGTACCGTCGCCGACCTGACCGGTCTGCTTGGACAGGATGCGCCGGCGATGGTCATCCAGCTGGTGCAGGCGGGCTATCTGGCGACCGGCACGGCAACGGCGGCGGCCCCCCCTCACGCCGCTGCCGAACCGGTCAATGCGGCGCTGGTGAAGGTGCCAACGAACGCCAGCGCCACGCCGGTCGAACGTCGCCGTTCGCTGGTGGCAGCGCGCATCTACCTGCTGGGTATCCTTGAAATGCAGCGGCATCCGCAGGCAGCGGCGCTGTTCCGCGATCTGCAGCGGGCGCGTGCGGAGGATGAGGTGCTGCAGCGGCTGCAGTCGGCGATGCAGCTGCTGCCCGCGCTGACTTCGGATGGCTATTGCCAGCGCGTGCGCCAGCGCCTGCTGGAGGCGTTGCCGCTGGAGCATTGCGACGCCTTCGCCGAGGTGGCGTAAGCGCAGGTTCCGGCGCATCGTGCCGACCAACGGTCGGCACCCACCACGCTAGCGGGACGACCGGAAATTGTTGCGCAGGCCGTTCCAGCAGTGCTGGTAGTCGCCCTGGCGGTGGCCGGCGGCCAGTGCCTGTGCGGTCGGGTGGATCACCGCGCGGGTCTCGAACATGAAGGCCATCGTGTCCTTGATGACATCGGCCTTGGAAAGGTCGGCATTGGACGCCTTGTCGAAGGTCGGTGCATCCGGGCCGTGGCCGCTCATGCAGTTGTGCAGCGACGCGCCGCCCGGCACGAAGCCTTCGGCCTTGGCATCGTAGGCGCCATGCACCAGGCCCATGAACTCGCTGGCGATGTTGCGGTGGAACCACGGCGGACGGAAGGTGTTCTGCGCCACCAGCCAGCGCGGCGGGAAGATCGCGAAGTCCATGTTGCTGGTGCCCGGGGTGTCGCTGGGCGAATGCAGCACCAGGAAGATCGACGGATCCGGGTGGTCGTAGCTGATCGAACCGATGGTGTTGAAGCGACGCAGGTCGTAGCGGTACGGCGCGTAATTGCCGTGCCAGGCCACCACGTCCAGCGGTGAATGGTCGATCGGTGCACGCCACAGGCGGCCTTCGAACTTGGCGATCAGTTCGAAGTCGCCATCCACATCCTCGAACGCCGCATGCGGGGTTTCGAAGTCGCGCGGATTGGCCAGGCCGTTGGATCCGATCGGGCCGAGGTCGGGCAGCTTCAGCAGCGCACCGTAGTTCTCGCAGATGTAGCCACGGCTCGGGCCATCGGGCAGTTCAACGCGGAAGCGCACGCCGCGCGGGATCACCGCGATCTGCTGCGGCTCGATCTCGATCACGCCCAGCTCGGTCAGCAGGCGCAGCGCGCCCAGCTGCGGCACGATCAGCAGCTCGCCGTCGGCGTTGTAGAAGTAGCGGCCGACCATGTCGCGGTTGGCAGCGTACAGGTGGATGCCCACGCCGGCATGCGCATCGGGCGAGCCGTTGCCACCCATTGTGTACAGGCCCTCGACGAAGTCCGTCGGCAGCTCAGGCAGCGGCAGCGGACTCCAGCGCAGCTGGTTCGGCGAGGCCGGCTGTGCGCCGAAATCACAGTGCAGCTGCGACTGCGCGAACGGAGTGAACTCGCCATGGGTCACCGCCGGGCGGATCCGGTACAGCCAGCTGCGGCGGTTGCTGCCACGCGGCGCGGTGAAGGCGGTGCCGGTCAACTGTTCGGCGTACAGGCCGTGGGCCACCTTCTGCGGTGAGTTCTGTCCGACCGGCAGCGCGCCGGCGACGGCCTCGGTGGCGAATTCGTTGCCGAAGCCGGACTGGTAGCCGCGGGCGGTGATGGCGGGGGACATGGGAACTCCAGAGATTGCCGGCCAGCGGCCGGCACTACCATTCGGACAGGCAATGTCGACCGGAAGCCGACATTGCCTGCAGACCTTACAGCACGCCGCGGCGGATCTGGTCGCGCTCGATGCTCTCGAACAGCGCGGTGAAGTTGCCTTCGCCGAAGCCTTCGTTGCCCTTGCGCTGGATGATCTCGAAGAAGATCGGGCCGATGCAGTTCTGGGTGAAGATCTGCAGCAGCTTGCGCTGGTGGGTTTCCGGATCGGCATCGATCAGGATCTTGTTCTTGGCCAGGCGCGGCACGTCTTCACCGTGGTTCGGCACGCGCTGGTCGATCACCTCGAAGTAGGTCTCCGGCGTATCCAGGAAGTCCACGCCCTGCGCGCGCATCGCTTCGACGGTCTCGTAGATGTTCTCGGTGAAGCAGGCGATGTGCTGGATGCCCTCGCCCTTGTACGCGTCCAGGTACTCGTTGATCTGGCTCTTCGGGTCGGACGACTCGTTCAGCGGGATGCGCACGATGCCGTCCGGTGCGGTCATCGCCTTGGACACCAGGCCGGTCTTCAGGCCCTTGATGTCGAAGTAGCGGATCTCGCGGAAGTTGAACAGGCGCTCGTAGTAGTCCGACCACTGCTGCATGTTGCCGAAGTACAGGTTGTGGGTCAGGTGGTCGATGAAGGTCAGGCCGAAGCCGACCGGGTGCAGGTCGGCGCCGGCGATCGGCTCATAGTCGCCGTCGTAGATGCTGCCGGCCGCGCCGTAGCGGTCGACCAGGTACAGCATGCAATCGCCGATGCCCTTGATGACCGGGGCGCTGACCGCCTTGCTGTCCGCCTTGAAGGCGATGGCTTCGGCACCGTTGCCCAGCGCGGTCTGGTAGACCTCCTGGCCCGGCTTCTTGAAGCGGATGGCGAAGCCGCACGCGCACGGACCGTGCTTCTCGGCGAAGTCGGCGGCGAACGAATCGGGGTCTTCATTGACCAGGAAGTTGACGTCGCCCTGGCGATAGACGGTAATCGGACGCTGCTTGTGCTTGAGCACCGCGCTGAAGCCCATCTTCCGGAAGTACTCGTGCAGCTCCTGGCCACGGCCGGCAGGGGCGGCGAATTCGACGAACTCGAAGCCGTCGATGCCCATCGGGTTCTCGAAGGTGGTGACCTGCATGCCGGGGTTGGGGTGCGAGGCGGTCGGGACTGCGGTATTCATGGCGTGGCTCCGAATCGGTACCGCATCGGTACAAACCAGGTGCGGGCAGGTAGGGACCCGGCGAGAATGCAGGGTCTGGACCCACCCCTTATAGTTACACTTGAAACCACCAGCAAGGTGCACCGCAACATGAGCCCCGATCCCGCCTCGACCCGCCTGCGTGCCTCGCACGTCCTGCTCGACCTGGAACAGTTCCTGCCGTACCGGCTGAGCGTGCTGTCCAACCGGGTCAGCGGCAACATCGCCAAGCTATACGGTGATCGTTACGGTCTGGCGATTCCCGAGTGGCGGGTCATCACCATCCTGGCGCTGTACCCGGGCTCCTCGGCCAGCGAGGTCTCCGACCGCACGGCGATGGACAAGGTGGCGGTCAGCCGCGCCGTGGCCCGCCTGCTGGAGCGCGGCTTCATCAAGCGCGAGACCCACGGCGATGACCGCCGCCGCTCGGTGCTGGCGCTGTCCGCGGCCGGTTTCGAGGTGTACGAGACCATCGCGCCGATGGTGATCGAGATCACCCGCAAGCTGATGTCGGTGCTGAGCGAGGAGGAGGAACAGCTGCTGGAAAAGCTGATCCTGCGCCTGGCCGGTGACGGCCTGGAGCGGATGGGCGAAGGCGTCTGAAAGAAAAAGGGGACGGAGGGGATTAAGTCGTAATGAGTACAGGTGTGCCTGAAACGACTTAATCCCCTCCGTCCCCTTTTTTCAGCTCAGGTGCTTGCGCCGCGCGTGGATCCACGGCACCGCCAGCGCCGCGATGGCACCACCGGCGAAGCCAAGTGATGCAGCAACCGTGGCCGCCTCGACCGCACCGGGCAGCGCCAGCGCCGCCGCCACCAGCAGCAGCGACGGCAGGCCGACGAAGGTGCCCAGGAAGAAATGCCAACGCGGTGACCAGGTGTTGAGCTGCAGCAGGCTGACCGGTTGCCAGGCTTCGGATGCGGCCTCTTCGGCGATCTTCGCCACGGCCTTGCCCAGATCCACTTCCGGCAGCGCGCGCCCCTGTCGTGCGGTTGCCAACAGCTCGGCCACGGCCTCCACAGGCGGGAAACTGGACGGCCACGCGACCGGCGCCGGCACGCCATACGCGGTCAGCAGCGGCACGCTCAGCCACGGCGCCACCAGCGGGCGCATGCGACGGCGACCATGCACGCACCAGATCTGCGACTGGCCGTGCGCGGTGACGCTGTACAGCGCCAGTTCGTTGGCCGGCGGGTAGCCGAGCATGGTCACCCGTGCCGCCAGGCTGTCCTGGCCCATCGCGCGCAGGAAACCGGGGCGGCTACGCCCCTCCTGCATCCACGCCAGGCCGAGTGCACCCACCAGATAGGCCTCGGCCACGTCCTTGCTGCCGGCGGTGGCGCGTTCGTCGCTAGCCAGGTACCAGGCCAGCGATTTCGGTTCGGCGACATCGTCCAGGCCCCAGCGGCTGTCGTCACCCAGCACATGGCGCACCGGCAGGCGCGCCGGCGCGGTTTCGCCACGTTCGCCGGGTTGCAGGAACGGCAGCACGCCCTGGATGAAGGTGGACAGTTCAATCGCGCGCACGCCATGGCTCTGCCACTCCGGTGGCAGCAGCCCGGCCAGCTGGCCATCGGCGGCCAGTGCATCGAGCCGCGATTTCTGCTCGACCAGTTTCTGCACCGCACCCTTCAGCACCACGTTATCGGGCAGCGCGATCTGCGGCAGGCGATGGCGCGGCGGTGCCAGGTCGACGGTGGACTCGCCGGTACCGGCGTCATCCAGCAGCGCCTCCTGCGGCGGCAGGGTCACGCCCTCGCCTGCTCCACCCTCGGCCAGCTCACTGGCGGGTCCGGGCAATCGTTCGGCGTGGTCGTTGTGCATGGGCGTTCCGGAAGGTTGCATCGACGGGGCGTCGACTGAGGTCCTTGCCGGTAACGGCGAGCGCGTTGCGATATTGAGATGCCGATTCCGGGAATGTGACCGCAACCACAGTAGATCCACGCCATGCGTGGATGCACTTCTGTGCCGACCAACGGTCGGCACCCACCGGGGATGGCGGTCAGCGGTCGGCATCCGCCGGGGTTGGCGGTCACCTGCCGGCCAGCGGCCGGCACTCCCCTATTCCGGTTTGTCGGGTGCCCACTGCTTGAGGAACGCGCTCACCCGCGCAGGCTGGAACGCCTCGCCCCTGCGCAGCTCAGCGGTCGCCTGCGACACCAGCAGGCCACCATCGGCGTCCAGCACCAGCAGATGCGGATAGTCGCGTTCCATCACCGGGAACTGGGCAAGGAACGCGGTGTTGGGCTGCTCGTCGCTGGCGTTGACCTTCACCCACACGTAGTGGGCATCGCGGAAGCGACGCAGGTCGCCGTTGCCTTCCACCACATCGTCCAGCGCCCGGCAGCGCTCACAGGCGGCGTTGCCGATCTCCAGCAGGATGCGCTTCTTGCCCCGCTGGGCTTCCACCTTGGCGGTGGCCAGGTCATCGGCGGGGTTGCGGGCCGGGTCGAACTGCGCACCGAGCCCGGCGATGGCGGCGATGTCCGCCGCCACCGGGGTGTTGCCCGAGGCCACCGGTTCGCTGGGGTCAGCGACCGGTGGCTCGGTGGGTCGGGTATCCAGGGGCTGCGTGGGCTCGGCGGTCGCAGGTGGTTGCGGTTGGGAACAGGCGCCGATCAGCGCCGCACAGACCACCACTACCGCAGTACCGAGCTTGCTACGCATGCCTTCTACCCTCTCATCATCATTTGACGCCGTGCATCAGCTTGTTGATCAGCGGGGCGATCAGGAACAGCACCACGCCGGAGCCGATCAGGGCCCAGAACCCGAAGGTATACCCCTTCAGGGCCGACTCGACCGTCATGCCGCCTTCACCACTGACCACGCCAGCGAAGATGCCCGACAGGTTGTTGCCGATGCCGGTGGACAGGAACCAGCCGCCCATGCCGAAGCCGACCAGGCGCACCGGGGCCAGCTTGGTCACCATCGACAGGCCGATCGGCGACAGGCACAGCTCACCCACCGACTGGATGACGTAGACCATGAACAGGGTCCAGAACGGGATCTTGCCGTCCACCACCATCTGCGACAGGGCGAACATCAGCAGCGCGAAGGCGGCGCCGTTGAACAGCAGGCCCAGGCCGAACTTGCGCGGGATGGACGGATTGGCGCGGCCCATGGCGACCCAGATCCAGGCGATCACCGGGGCAAGGGTGATGATCGCCACCGAGTTGACCGACTGGAACCACGCGGTCGGGAAGGTCCAGCTGCCGAACTGGCGGTTGACGATGTTCTCGGCCAGGAAGGTGAACGAGCTGCCGGCCTGCTCGAAGAACATCCAGAACATCACGTTGAAGGCGAAGATGATCAGCATGGCGATCACGCGGTCGCGCTGCACCTTGCCTTCGCGGATGCCCTCGACCAGCAGCAGTACGGCCAGCGCGGTGAACATCGCACCCAGGATCCAGGCCAGCGCGGTGGCGCCGGTGGCCAGCAGGAAGTACGCGACCGGGATGGCAACCACGGCACCGGCCAGCACCATGATGATGCGGCCGAAACCTTCAGCGCCGGCCGGCGGTGCGCCGATGCCCTTCAGGCCGGCACGACCGATGTAGAACCACACCAGCGAGATCAGCATGCCTACGCCCGAGGCGATGAACACGACCTTGTAGGACGGCATCGCATCGGTACCGAACACCTTGCGGGCCAGGTACTCGGTCAGCACCGGGGCGATCATCGCGCCGATGTTGATGCCCATGTAGAAGATGGTGAAGCCCGAATCGCGGCGCTCGTCCTTCAGCCCGTACAGCTTGCCGACCATGGTCGAGATGTTGGGCTTGAACAGGCCGTTGCCGACGATGATCGTGGCCAGGCCGAGCTTGAAGATGTGCTCCTGCGGCAGCGAGATCATGAACAGGCCGGCGGCCATGATGATCGCGCCGGTCAGAATCGAGCGCTGGTAGCCCAGTACCCGGTCGGCCACGTAGCCACCGAAGATCGCCGCGGCGTACACCAGGGCCAGGTAGGCGCCATAGATGCGGCTGGCGTCGCCTTCACCGGCAGCGCTGCCGTTGTAGAACTGGGCAACGATGTAGAGCACCAAGGCCCAGCGGATGCCGTAGAACGCAAAGCGTTCCCAGAACTCGGTCATGAACAGCATCCACAACGGGCGCGGGTGGCCCAGCGTGGTCTTGAAGTCCGGCAGCGCCGGCTCTGGGGTGTTCGCAGTGGCGTTTACGCTCATGCGGATTTCCTGGTTCGGTGGATGACGAGCACGTCCGCTGTGCAGTTGAAGCAACGCGCGAGGATCACCGACTTCTGGCGTTCACGTCAAATACACGCCGTTTGAGGCAGGTGGCAGCCTGCTCCCTGAACTTGCATCTGAAACATCCAGCCGCCGGCTGGGATCCAAGCTGAATGGGGATCAACCCAGCGCTGTCGGGGGCGCGGCCTGCAGGCTGGTGCGCACCTGGAACAGCTCGGGGAAGAAGGTCAGCTCCAGTGCCTTGGCCAGGAAGCCCACGCCGGACGAGCCACCGGTGCCGCGCTTGAAGCCGATCACCCGCATCACCGTGCGCATGTGGCGGAAGCGCCACAGCTGGAAGGCGGTCTCCAGGTCCACCAGGTCCTCGCACAGCGCGTACTCGCGCCAGTAGCGGTCGGTGTCCTGGTAGATGCGTTCGAAGACCGGCTGCAATGCGTCGTCAGCCACGTGCGGCTGGGTCCAGTCGTGGGCCTCGTAGACCGCCGGCACGGCATGGCCGAAGCGGGCCAGGTACTTCAGGAACTCCTCGTACAGGCTCGGCGCCTCCAGCACGGTGCGCAGCTGCGCCTGCCCGGCCGGGTCATGCTCGAACACCTGCAGCATCTGCGCGTTCTTGTTGCCCAGCAGGAACTCGATGTAGCGGTACTGCAGCGACTGGAAGCCCGACGACGGGCCCAGCACGTCGCGGAAGCCCATGTACTCGGACGGGGTCAGCGTTTCCAGCACCGACCACTGCTCGGTCAGCTGGCGCAGCACCTGCTTGCTGCGCGCCAGCACCTTGCGGCACTGCCAGACTTCATCGCGCTGCAGGAAGCCGATTGCGGCACGCAGCTCATGGCCCAGCAGCTTCAGCCACAGCTCCGAGGTCTGGTGCTGGATGATGAAGAGCATCTCGTCATGGTGCGGCGGGCTGGACAGCGGCTGCTGCGCGCTGAGCAACTGGTCCAGCCGCAGGTAGCCGCCGTAGGTGAGGCGTCCCTGCAGGTCGGTGTGGATGCCGGCTTCGAGATCGCGTTGGTTGTTGTCGACGGACATGGGCGGGACCAGATCGGGGGCGGCAAGGGTAGCGCGTTGCCGCCGCGCTGGCAGCCGCCGGGTCCATACCGGAGCGTGCGGTTGGCCGTGGAGCATCGGCCGATCCCGGGCCTGCGCGTGGAACCGTCCAGGCCGTTGTACTGGCGGTCAGCCAGAGGCGTATTCTGATGCTTTGCAGCAACGACTGAATACGTTGTTGTTATTGGCCCCCCACCCGCCGGCAGGGGTAAAACGGGGAATCCCCGTGTTGCGGCGCAGGAAGGCTATTCCGTACGCGTTCCTTAACATGGCGATTCATATCATTTGTAACTTCT
This sequence comes from Stenotrophomonas sp. Sm10, assembly GCF_030985515.1. NCBI lineage: Bacteria > Pseudomonadati > Pseudomonadota > Gammaproteobacteria > Lysobacterales > Lysobacteraceae > Stenotrophomonas > Stenotrophomonas sp. Sm10. Next base: position 7,663 of record NZ_JAPTFO010000065.1, on the reverse strand, counting down.
CTGTCGAAGGTGCAGTACGCAATGACGGTTGCCGCTGAATTCAAGATCGAATACCTGCAGTACCTGGACACGGACGGCACGCTCGTCCGTGACGACCTGCCCGCGTCGCTGCGCGACCCCAAGGTCCTGGTACCGCTGTTCAAGCAGATGCTGTTCGTACGCACGTTCGACAGCAAATCCATCGCGCTGCAGCGCACCGGCAAGCTGGGCACCTATGCCGCCTGCCTGGGCCATGAAGCCGCGCACGTGGGTATCGGCGCGGCGATGCAGAAGGACGACGTGTTCGCGCCTTCGTACCGCGAGTATGGCGCGATGTTCATGCGTGGCGTGCGCCCGCACGACGTGCTGATGTACTGGGGCGGCGACGAACGCGGCAACGATTACGGCGGCAACGCGGCCAAGGACTTCCCGTTCTGCGTGCCGATCTCCACCCAGTGCCTGCATGCCGCCGGTGCCGCGCTGAAGTTCAAGCTCAACAAGGAACCGCAGATCGCGGTGGCGGTGTGCGGCGACGGTGGCAGCTCCAAGACCGACTTCTACGCGGCACTGAATTCGGCCGGCGCCTACAAGCTGCCGCTGATCCTGTGCATCGTCAACAACGGCTGGGCCATCTCGGTCCCGCGCTCGGCCCAGACCGGTGCCGAAACGCTGGCGCAGAAGGGCTTGGCCGGCGGCCTGCACTGCCTGCAGGTGGACGGCAACGACCTGATCGCCGTGCTGGCGGCGATGGAGCAGGCACGCGAGCGTGCGCTGGCCGGCGACGGTGGCACCGTGCTGGAACTGATGACCTACCGCCTGTCCGACCACACCACCGCCGATGACGCGCGCCGCTACCGCGACGACGCCGAGGTGAAGGATGCCTGGCAGCGCGAGCCGATGCTGCGCCTGCGCAAGTACCTGATCAACGCCGGTGTGTGGAGCGAAGAAGAGGAAACCGCCTGGGTTGCCGAGTGCGGCACGCGCGTGGACGAGGAAGTGAACCTGTACCTCAACACGCCGGTGCAGCCGGTCGAGGCGATGTTCGACTTCCTGTATGCCGATCCGCCGCCGGACCTGCTGGCCCAGCGTGCCCAGGCGATCGCCCTGGAGAAGCGCCATGGATGAGATCAAGAACGGCGCGCCCGGCGCGCACACCAACGCCGCCGACAGCGCTGCGGTCGCGCGCGGAGAAGAGAGCATGACCACCACCCCGATCACCCTCATCGAAGCCATCACCCAGGCGCTGGCCTGGGAGCTGGAACACGACCCGTCGGTGCTGGTGCTGGGCGAAGACGTGGGCGTCAACGGCGGCGTGTTCCGTGCCACTGCCGGTCTGCAGCAGCGCTTCGGCTCGGACCGCATCCTCGACACCCCGCTGGATGAAACCACCATCGCCGGCCTGACGATTGGTCTTGCCGCGCAGGGCATGAAGCCGGTGGCAGAAGCCCAGTTCGATGGCTTCATGTACCCGATGGTCGACCATATCGTCTGCCACGCCGCACGCCTGCGTTACCGTACCCGTGGCCGCCTGCACTGCCCGATGGTGCTGCGCGTGCCGTGGGGCGGTGGCATCCGCGCGCCGGAACACCACAGCGAAGCCAACGAGGCGATCTTCACCAACGTGCCGGGCCTGCGCGTGGTGCTGCCGTCGTCGCCGCAGCGTGCGTACGGCCTCCTGCTGGCCGCGATCCGCGAGCCGGATCCGGTGATCTACATGGAGCCCAAGCGCATCTACCGCCAGTACAAGGAAGTGGTCGTCAACGACGGCGAAGCCTTGCCGCTGGACGTCTGCTTCGTGCTGCGCGACGGCACCGACGTGACCCTGGTGACCTGGGGTGCGCAGGTGAAGGAAGCGCTGGAAGCGGCCGACAAGCTGGCCGGCGAAGGCATCAGTGCCGAAGTCATCGACGTGGCCACGCTGCGTCCGCTGGACTTCGCCACCATCGCCGAATCGGTGGCCAAGACTGGCCGCTGCGTGATCGTGCAGGAGGCCCCGAAAACCGCGGGCTTCGGCGCCGAGATCGCCGCGCGCCTGGCCGAGGAATCGATCTACGACCTGCTGGCCCCGGTCGAGCGCGTTACTGGCTACGACACCCACATTCCGCTGTTCCGCTTGGAAATGAAGTACCTGCCGAGCGTTGAGCGGATCGTGGCTGCGGCCAAGCGCGCGGTGGCGGCCGGCTGACATGCGGGCCCGCCTTCTGGGGGCTTACCGCAGCCAGTATCCCAACCCGCTCCGGTTCCACACCGGCCAGATCGTCGAAGTAGGTGTGCGTGACGAGGAATGGCCGGCGTTTGCTTGGGTACGCACCAACGATGGGCGCGCTGGCTGGGCGCCCATCGCCTGGTTGCAGCTGCTGGACGAGGGTCGCGCCGAAGCGCTGTGCGACTACGACGCCCGCGAGCTGGATGTGGAAAGCGGCGAGATGGTGAAGCTTCATCACGAACACGGTGGGTGGTGGTGGTCCGAGCGCGCCAATGGCGCGACGGGCTGGCTGCCGGCCCGCGAACTGGAACTGCTGGAAGAGAACTGCAAATGAGCCAGACCAAGAACTTCAACCTGCCCGACCTGGGCGAAGGCCTGCCGGACGCGACCATCGTCGAGTGGTTCGTCAAGGAAGGCGATGTGATCAAGCTGGACGAGCCGCTGGTGTCGATGGAGACCGCCAAGGCCGTGGTGGAAGTGCCCTCGCCGTTCTCCGGCAAGGTGCTGAAGCTGTCCGGCGGCGCCGGCGACATCATCCCGACCGGCTCGGTGCTGGCCAGCTTCGAACTGGACCCGAACCTGCCGCAGCGCGCCGATGGCCAGGACACCGGCCACAGCCATGGCCACGCCGCACCGGCCGCGCCGGCTGCCGCACCGACCCCGCCGCCGCTGCCGGTTGCGCCGGTCGCCGCGGAACAAGCCAAGCCCGCCGCAGCCGAGCGCGATGACGCCGGTACCGTGGTCGGCGCCATGCAGAGCTCCAATGCTGTGCATGCCGAACAGGCGCTGGCCGTCGGTGGCGTCAAGGCCGTGCCGGCCGTGCGTGCGATGGCGCGCAAGCTGGGCGTGGACCTGAGCCGCGTGGCCGCTACCGGCACCGATGGCGCGGTCACCATGGCCGACGTCAAGCAGGCCGCCGCCAACGGCACCGCCAAGCTCGGCGCCGCTCCGGCACCGGTCGCTGCCGCCGCGTATGCCGCGCCGGCCCCGGCGCAGGTGTCTGCCCCGGTGCAGAGCGAAGCGCGCACCCCGCTGTCTGCCGCCGGCAAGCCGATGCGCACCCAGCCGCCGGGCGTGGTCGCCAAGGGCCAGCCGGAACCGCTGAAGGGCGTGCGCCGCAACATGGCCCGCGTGATGGCCGACGCGCACAGCAAGGTCGTGCCGACCACGCTGAACGACGACGCCGACATCCACGCCTGGCTGCCGGGCAACGACGTTACCGCGCGCCTGGTGCGTTCGATCGTGGTCGCCGCGCAGAAGGTGCCGGCGATGAACGCCTGGTTCGACGGCGAAGCGCTGACCCGCACCCTGCACGCGCAGGTGGACATCGGCATCGCCGTGGACACCGACGACGGCCTGTTCGTGCCGGCCCTGCGCAATGCCGACATGCTCGACGCACGCGGCATCCGCGAGGGCGTCAACCGCCTGCGCGAGCAGGTGGAATCGCGTTCGATCGCTGCCTCGGAACTGAGCGGCTACACCATCTCGCTGTCCAACTTCGGCATGTTCGCCGGTCGTTACGCAACCCCGGTCGTGGTGCCGCCGTGCGTGGCCATCGTCGGTGCCGGCCGTGCCCGCCACCAGATGACCCCGGTGATGGGCGGCGTGGAAGCGCACAAGGTGATCCCGCTGTCGGTCACCTTCGACCACCGCGCGGCTACGGGTGGTGAAGCCGCCCGCTTCCTGCGCGCGATGATGGACGACCTGGCGCTGGCCAGCTGATCGGCATCTGATCGGTGGGTGCCAACCTTGGTTGGCACATGACTTGGAAAAACGCCGGGCATTGCCCGGCGTTTTTTTGTGCCTGCTCCGTCGCGCTCCATCCACGCATGGCGGGGATCTACACAATGCGGGCGATCAATCGCGCGCGACCAAGCCCTCGGCACGGCTGTAGACCCGCAGGCGGTGGCCATCAGGATCTGCCCCGACAAATGTATGGCCGAATTCCAGTGTCAACGGCGCCTGCAGGATCTCCACACCAAGAGCGCGCCACGCATCGTGCATCTGCTGCACAGCCTCCGGGTTGGCCACCACCATCGCCAGTTCGGCGGCGCCGGCCTGCGCGGACACCGGCGGCTGCACGCCGTCGCGCTGCCACAGGCCCAGTGCAGCGCCATCGCCGAGCAGGAACAGGGCGAAGCCGGGCGACTGCTCGACCGGCGGCTTGCCGAGGATGCCGCTGTAGAAAGTGGCGCTGGTGGCGACGTCGCGCACGTACTGCAGCAGGGTGCTGGGCGTGAACATGGGGAAGCTCCGTTGTTGGGAGCGTTCATGGTGGTACGGGCCTGCTGACAGATTCTGTCAGCAGATTCGTCTGTCGGTAGAGTCGACTGTTAGTCGACTGCTCTTCCTTCAACGCGCTTGAATCCCCGCGCTGCGCGCGATAGTCGACTAACAGTCGACTCTACCCCCCGCTCCCCGCTGTTGCTGTGGTTATGAGCGATCCAACCAGTCCGGCGCGATGCCCTGCGCCTTCTGCCAGCGCCGCAGCAGGGTGGCGCGCGGCACGAGGTAGCGGTCCTCCAGCACACGCACCTGGCGGATGCGATCCAGCCGGAAGTGGCGGAAATCCTCGCGGTGCTCGCACCACGCCGCCAGCATCGGCACCTCATCGAAGTAGCCCAGCGCGAACGGCCAGACGACGCGCACGCTGCGCTGGCCGTGCGCATCCTCGTAAGCGAACTTCAGGCGCTGCTGCGATCCCACGGCTTCGCGCACGGCCTGCAGGCGTGCAGCCGGCACCTTGGCCGCAGCACGCGATGGGCCAACGCGCAGGCCGCTGTCACGCAGGGCCTCGCGGCGCGCCACGGGCAATACGTGCGCGATGCGCGCCAGGGCGTCACGTGCAGCCTCGGCCAGCGCCGGCTCGGTGCGGGCCGCGACCCAACGCAGTCCCAGCACCAGCGCGTCGATCTCGGCCGGTGGCAGGGTCATCGGCGGCAGGGTATCGCTGGGTGCCAGCTGGTAGCCGACGCCGGCCTCGCCACGCAGGTCGGCGCCCTGCTCGCGCAGGGTCTCGATATCGCGGTATAGCGTGCGCAGGCTGATGCCCAGCGCTTCGGCCAGCGCCTGCCCGGCCACCGGCCGTCGATGACGGCGCAGCAGCTGCAGCAGCTGGGTCAGGCGCAGCGCTCGCGACATCAGCCGACCAGCGTGCTCGACGCCACCACGTGCTCGCCCGGCTGCGGGGCCAGCGCAGCCTCGACCAGCGCCCTGGCAATTTCGCTGGCCGGGTTGATCCGCCATGCCCGTGGCAACACCGGCCCCAGTGCACCCAGCACCGTCAGTGCCAGGCGTTCGCCGCGGCGAACCTCGTTGCGCTCGCCACCGATCAGTCCTGGGCGGACCAGGGTCAACGAATTGAAGCCCAGCGCACGCAGATCACGCTCCAGCTCGCCCTTCACCCGGCTGTAGAAGATCGACGACTGTGGGTTGGCGCCGGCTGCGGAATTCAGCACATAGGTCTGCGCCCCCTGTGCTTTTGCCAGGCGTGCGAACGCCAGCGGGTAGTCATGATCGATGCGATGGAAGGCCTCGCGGCTGCCGGCCTGGGCCATGGTGCTGCCCAGCGCGCAGATGATCGCGTCCACGCGCGCCCATTCGGGCGAAGTAGGCAACGCGTCGAATGCCAGTACCGGGTTCTCCAGCTTTCCGTGAGTCAACGCCAGCGGGCGGCGGGTCGGGGCAACCACGGCGCTGCAGCGCGGGTCGTCCAGCAGCCTGCGCAGGGTCAGCCCGCCGACCAGGCCGGTCGCCCCCAGCAACATCACGCGCATCACCACCTCCACTGCGGCATCCTGTCGCCCATCCTAGCCGTTCAAGCCCTCGGCGGCCGCGCCGATATGCTGGAACCAGTCCCTGCCAGCCCCCCAGGATTCGCTCCATGACGGACCAGCCCGACCACCGCCCTGCCCCCGGTACCGCCCTTGGACCGCCGGCACGCGTGCGCGCGGTGGTGGACGATCGGCTGGGTGACCGCGTGGTGCTGCAGGGCGGCGGTGGCGTGGCCCTGCAGCAGCTGTTCGCAGGCGCCGACGCGCCGGAACCGCTGCTGGCGGCGTTCGCCAACGGCATGGCCACCCTGCCGGGCGAACTGGGCGACATGGGCGACCGCCTGCAGTCGGCACAGGCCAGCGCCGATTGGCCGCGCTATGGGCGCGCGATGCGGCAGCTGATCGACAAGTACATCCGCACCATCGAGCAGCATTCGCCGGACGGGCAGCCGGAAAGCCTGCGCCTGTCCGAGCAGCTGCGGCTGCTGCTGGGCGGTGCGGTGGTGGCCCTGCTGCAGCACGACCCGGACCTGCGCGAGCAAGCGCAGGCGCTGGCCCTGCGCCTGCGCCAATGGCAGCCGGGCACGGCCTTGGAACCAATCGAACAGGGCGTGCGCGAACTTGGCCACCAGGTCGGCGTGCGTGCCGAAAGCTGGCAGGAGCAGCAGGCGCTGCTGCTGGAGCTGTTCGCGCTGCTGCTGGAGAACGTCAGCGAGCTGCTGGATGACCGCAGCTGGCTGCAGGGCCAGATCGCGGCGGTACGCCAGTTGCTGGACGGTCCGTTGGAAGCGGAAGCGGTTGAGCGCACCCGGGCCGAACTGCGCGAAGTGATCTACAAGCAGGGGCTGCTGCGCCAGGGCATCGACGATTCGAAGGCGGCGATGCGCGGGTTGATGGGCGAGTTCATCGAGCGCATGGATGGCATGGCCACCAGCACCGGCGAATACCACGACCGCATCGGCAGCTACGCGTTGCAGCTGCGCGAGGCGCGCAGCATCGCCGATCTCAACCAGCTGCTGCAGGAGGTGATGCGCGATACAGGCAAAGTGCAGCAGCAGGCCGCACAGGCCCGCGATCACCTGGCCAATGCGCGGCAGGAAGTGGAGCGCGCAGAGCAGCGCATTGCCGAGCTGGAGCAGGAACTGCGCGCCGCTGGTGACCTGGCACGCATCGATCCACTGACCCAGGCGCTGAACCGCCGTGGCCTGGACGAACTGCTGCAGCGTGAACTGGCCCGCGCCGCACGCAACAACTCACCCCTGGGCGTGGCCGTGATCGACCTGGATGATTTCCACCAGACCAACGACGCGCATGGGCATGCCGGTGGCGATGCGTTGCTGCAGCACCTGGTGGCCGTGTGCAAGCTGCTGCTGCGCGCCACCGACGGCATCGCACGGCTGGGCGGCGACGAGTTCGTGCTCGTGCTGCCGGAAACCCAGGGCGCCGACAGCATGGCCACCGTGCAGCGCCTGCAGCGTTCGCTGGCCCATCGCGTGCTGACCGTGCAGGACCGGCGCGTGCCGGTGCATTTCAGCGCCGGGCTGGCGCAATGGCAACCCGGTGACGATACCGAGACCCTGCTGCGCCGCGCCGATGACGCGCTGTATGCGGCCAAGCGGCAAGGCAAGAACCGGGTGCAGGCGGGCTGATGATCCAGCGTGCAGACGCTGTAGCGCCCGAGCCCATGCTCGGGCGGCGGCGCAGC
>NZ_JAPTFO010000064.1:0-25295 GCF_030985515.1 Stenotrophomonas sp. Sm10 | reverse complement strand
TCGATCCGGCCATGCTGAAGGTGGGTCAAGCCTGCTTCCAGCAGGCTTGACCACGAACATAGGATCTCGACTCTACAGAAACGAAAAAGCCGGGCATTGCCCGGCTTTTTCGTTCACAGCGGCAGGCTTATTGTGCCTTGATCGCCATCGCCTGCAGGCCAGTGCCATCCAGCTTCTGCTTGGCCTCGGACAGTTCGCCGGCGCTCCCATACGGTCCCATACGCACGCGGTACACGGTCTTGCCGTTGATCTGCGCCGATTCCACGCGTGCCGCCAGGCCCATCATCGCCAGCTTGGCCTTGGTCGCCTCGGCATCGCCGGAGGCACCGAACGCACCGGCCTGCAGGATGTAGCGGGCGTTGTCGGCGGCAGCCGGTGCAGCAGCTGCCGGAGTACCGGTCGCTGCCGGTGCGGCTTCCGCACGTGCTGCAGGCGTGGCCGCGGCGTTGCTGATCGACGCCGTTGGGGTGCCGGCTGCAGGCGTTGCCGCCGCCGGGCGTTCGCTCAGCGGTGCCGGCAGCGGACGGCTGGTCGCGGTCACCGGGGCGGTGCTGGCCACGCTGGCCGTGGCTGTGGGTGCTGGCGCCGCGGGCGGCGGAACCGGCTTGCCTTCCAGTGCAGCCTGCGCGCGCTGCGCTTCGGCCCTGGCCCGGCGCTGGTCTTCGGCACGCGCGCTGGCGGCCAGTTCGGCGTCGGACATTTCAACTTCCTTGCCCGGCAGCAGGGTGTAGAAGTCGTACTGGGTCGCGGCCGGCTTTTCCGGCTCGGCCGGCTTCGGCGTAGCCGGCTGTGCGGCCGGCTGGGTGCCGACATCGCTGTCGGCGTCAGCGACCGGGGCCGGTTGCGCGTTCGGGTTCGGCTGCGGTCCGGCGCGAAGGAAGCCATCGCCTTCGCCCTTGAACAGGTTCGGCGCCGCCAGGAACACCACGGCCGCAATCGCCACGCCAGCGACCAGCCACACCCATCCGGGTGTGCCCTGGCTGCTGCTGTTGCGTCGTGCCTGGTTTTTGCCGCGTCGTGCTGCCATGGGTACTGCGTCTCCTGATGCTTACATTTTTTCCGGGGCGCTGACGCCCAGGAGGTCGAGGCCGTTGGCCAGCACCTGGCGGGCAGCGCAGGCCAGGGTCAGCTTGGCGTTGCGATCGGCGGCATCTTCCACCAGTACCGGCGTCCCGTGATACCACGTGTGGAACGCGTGCGCCAATTCACGCAGGTACTGCGCCACCAGATGCGGCTCCAGCGCCACGCCGGCCGCCTCCACCACTTCCGGGTACCGCGAGATCTCGTTCATCAGCAGCAGCGAAGCGTCGTCGGCCAGGCGGCCGAGGTTGGCCAGGCCATCAGCCTGTTCATACACCAGCCCCTTCTCCTGCGCCTGGCGCAGCAGGCTGCAGACGCGGGCATGCGCGTACTGCACGTAGAACACTGGGTTGTCGTTGCTCTGCTGGCGGGCCAGGTCGATGTCGAAGGTCAGCTGCGAATCGGGCTTGCGCGCGATCAGGAACCAGCGGGTGGCATCGCGGCCGGCTTCCTCGATCAGGTCACGCAGGGTGAAGTAGCTGCCGGCACGCTTGGACAGCTTCACTTCCTCGCCGCCACGCATGACGGTGACCATCTGGTGCAGCACGTACTCCGGCCAGCCCTGCGGAATGCCCACTTCCATCGCCTGCAGGCCGGCGCGCACACGCGCCAGCGAGCCGTGGTGGTCGGCACCGAGTTCGGTGATCGCGCGCTCGTAGCCGCGCTGCCACTTGGACAGGTGGTAGGCCACGTCCGGCACGAAGTAGGTGAAGGTGCCGTCGGACTTGCGCATCACGCGGTCCTTGTCGTCACCGAAGTCGGTGCTGCGCAGCCACAGCGCGCCACCTTCTTCATAGGTATGACCCGACGCCTGCAGCTTGGCCACCGCTTCGGCTACCTTGCCGTCGGCGTACAGCGAGCTTTCCAGGAAATAGATGTCGAAGTCGACGCCGAACGCGGCCAGGTCCAGGTTCTGCTCGTTGCGCAGGTAGGCCACGGCGAAGCGGCGGATCGCCTGCATGTCGTCCGGGTCCTTGGCGCCGACCACGGTGCTGCCTTCCAGGTCGACGCTGGCGCCGGCCATGTAGGCGCGTGCGACGTCGGCGATGTACTCACCGCGGTAGCCACCTTCCGGCCAGCCGTCCTGGTCCGGCGCGATGCCCTTGATCCGTGCCTGGGTGGACAGCGCCAGGTTCTCGATCTGCACGCCGGCGTCGTTGTAGTAGAACTCACGCTTGGCGTTCCAGCCGTTGGCATCGAGCACTCGCGCCACGCAGTCGCCAATGGCCGCCGCGCGGCCATGGCCGACATGCAGCGGGCCGGTCGGGTTGGCCGACACGTACTCCACGCCCACCGTGCGGCCATTGCCGGACAGGTTGCGGCCGTAGTCGTGGGCTTCCTTGATGACCGACGCGGCTTCACGCTGGTACGCGGCCGGGGCCAGGTGGAAGTTGATGAAGCCGGGGCCGGCGATCTCGACCTTGCTGACGTCCTCGCTGCGCGGCAGCGCCTCGACCAGCGCCTGCGCCAGTGCGCGCGGATTGCTGCGCGCGGCCTTGGCCAGCAGCATCGCGGCGTTGGTGGCGAAGTCGCCGTGGTCGCGGGTCTTCGGGCGCTCGACCACGAAGTCCGGCGGCAGGGAGTCGGCGGGCAGGGTGCCATTGGCGCGCAAGGCTTCGATGCCTTGGCTGATCAGGGCGCGGAGGAGATTTTTCACGAGGCCTGCTGTGAGAATGAGCGGCGGAATCGCCCATTTTAGCGCATGTACCCGCGCCCACGCTGACCAGAACATGCCTGCGGGGGCGGCCGGTGGCGCCTGAAGGGGGCGCGCTCAGCCGAACAGCCGAGGCTGGGGCGGGGACAGCAGGCCCCGTTCAGCAAATGAAACGGGACGGCCCTCGCCGACCACGAAGTGGTCCAGCAGGCGCACGTCCACCATCGCCAGCGCCTGCTGCAGTTCATCGGTGATGCGGGTATCGGCGCTGGACGGTTCAGGGTCGCCCGAAGGATGGTTGTGGCTGAGGATCACCGCCGCCGCGTTGTGCAGCAGGGCACGCCGGACCACCTCGCGGGGGTAGACCGGCGCGGCGTTGATGGTGCCGTGGAACAGCTCTTCGCAGGCGATCAGGCGGTGGCGGTTGTCCAGGAACAGGGCCATGAAGACCTCGCGGGCCTGGCCACGCAGCCGGTGCTGCAGGTAGCGGCCGACCGCCGCCGGATTGTTGCCAACCGCCTCGCCGTGCTCCAGCTCAGCCGCCAGGTAGCGATGGGCCAGTTCCAGCCCGGCAGCCAGCGTACAGCTGCGCGCCGGACCCAGCCCGGGCAAGCGGGCCAGTTCGCCCGCGGGACGGTCGAGCAGCACCCGCAAGGGGCCATGCGCCTGCAGCAGGTCGCGCGCGGTCTGCACGGCATCACGGCCGCCGAAGCCGGAGCCGAGGAACAGGGCCAGCAGCTCGGCGTCGGAAAGTGCCGTGGGCCCGCGCGCGATCAGCTTCTCGCGAGGGCGTTCCTGTTCGGGCCAGTCATGGATGGGCATGCCTGCATCATCGCCAGCTTCGGCGGCGTCTCCCATCGGGGCTTGCCGCGGGCCCGGGTCGGTCGATACCTCAGTCGCGCCGGGTCTGCAGGTAGTCGAACAGTTCCTGGTTGTTCTGCAGCCCCAGCTTGCGCTTGGCTTCGGCCTTCTGCCGGCTGATGGTCTTCGGGCTGCGCCCACAACGCTTGGCGACTTCGTTCACGTTGAGGCCGATCGCCAGCAGATCCAGCACTTCCTTCTCGCGTGCCGACAGCGGTGCCGGTTCGCGCGGGAACAGCAGGTCGCGGGCCTGCAGGTGATGGCGCAGCTGCTGGGAGACGAATACGTGCCCGGCCAATGCGGCGTTCAGCGCCTGGGGCAGCTCGGCAAAATCGGCGCACTTGTCGACCAGGCCACTGATGCCCTCCCGCAGCAGGCCGTCCAGCAGGCCGGGATGGCGGGCGCCGGTGAGCACCACCACCGGCAGGCCAGGGCGACGCACGCGCAGCGCGTCGATCAGCTCCGGACCGTCCGGGCCGGCACCCGGCATCGACAGGTCGGTCAGGACTGCATCGCAGACGTGGCGGTCCACCAGGTCCAGCAGCTCGGCGCCGTCACGCGCACTGCCGACGATGTCCATCAGGTAGGTCTGCAGCACGATGGCGATGCCATGCAGGACCACGGGATGGTCGTCGGCAATGATGATGCGTGGACGCACGCGGTTCCTCGAAGATCGAACAGGCCACGGCGGGCGGCAGCCAATGCCTGATTCTGCAAAAGCGCAGGCCCCTGGAGGTATAGGAAAGGTCCGAAACCGATACCGGGTGAATGCCGGGTCAATGCAGGCGGGCTCCATCTGCTGATAGCCGCCCGCTATGTGCACCGGGCACCGGGACATTACCGACCTTCGGGTAAGCTAGCGCCCTCGTTTGCACAGGAATTCCAGGTGGCTGACTCCCCCAACGCTTCTCCCGCGCCGGCCCGCGCGCTGGAAGGTCAGAAACTGCTGTTGTGCGTCGGAGGCGGGATCGCGGCCTACAAGGCCTTGGAACTGGTGCGGCGCCTGCGCGACGCCGGTGCCCAGGTGCAGGTGGCGATGACTGCCGGTGCCCAGCAGTTCGTCACTCCGCTCAGCTTCCAGGCGCTGTCCGGGCAGCCGACCCGCACCACGCTGTGGGACAGCGCCGCCGAACAGGCCATGGGCCATATCGAACTGGCGCGCTGGGCCGATCGCATCGTGGTCGCCCCAGGTACCGCCGATCTGCTCGCGCGGCTGGCTCAGGGCCACGCCGATGACCTGGTCAGCACCCTGTGCCTGGCCAGCACCGCGCCGCTGACGATCTGCCCGGCGATGAACCACCGCATGTGGCTGCATCCGGCCACCCAGGCCAACATCGCCCTGCTGCGCCAGCGCGGCGCGCAGGTGATCGGCCCGGTCGACGGTCCGCTGGCCGAAGGCGAATCCGGTCCGGGTCGTCTGGCCGAGCCCGGCGACATCGTCGCCGCGCTGGCGGCCAATGGCAGTGCTGCAGCGGCGGTTGCCGCACCGGAAACCCACGCGCTGCAGGGCCTGCGCCTGCTGATCAGCGCTGGCCCGACCTATGAAGACATCGATCCGGTGCGCTACGTCGGCAACCGCAGCAGCGGCAAGATGGGCTTTGCCCTGGCTGCGGCCGCCGCGACGATGGGCGCCCAGGTCGTGCTGGTCAGCGGCCCGGTGCAGCTGCCGACGCCTCCCGGCGTGCAGCGTGTGGACGTGCGCTCGGCCGCGCAGATGCGTGATGCCGTGCTGAAGTCGTTGCCGGCCGACATCTATATCGGTGCCGCTGCGGTGTCCGACTACACACCGCGCCAGGTTGCACCGCAGAAGCTGAAGAAGACCGCCGAGAGCCAGTCGCTGGTGATCGAGCTGGTGCGCACGCCGGACATCCTGGCCGAAGTTGCCGCGCAGACGCAGTCGCTGAAGCTGGTGGTCGGCTTTGCCGCCGAAACCCACGACGTGGAGAAGTATGCGCGTGGCAAGCTGGTCGACAAGCGCCTTGACCTGGTGATCGCCAACCAGGTCGGCATCAGCGGCGGTGGTTTCGAGAGCGACAACAATGCCGCCACTGCCTTCTGGCAGGACGGTGAACAGGTATTCCCGGCCACCTCCAAGCGCGAGCTGGCCGAACAACTGCTGGCGCTGATCGCGCGGAGACTCCAGGCATGACCCAGGCTTTCACTTCCCAACCCCTGCAGGTCAAGCTGCTCGATCCGCGCTTTGGCGACAGCTGGCCGCTGCCGGCCTACGCCACCGAAGCCAGCGCCGGCATGGACCTGCGCGCGGCGCTGGATACCGCGCTGACCCTGCAGCCGGGCGACACCGCGCTGGTGCCCAGTGGCCTGGCCATCCACATCGGCGACCCGCACCTGTGCGCGGTGATCCTGCCGCGTTCGGGGCTCGGCCACCGCCACGGCATCGTGCTCGGCAATGGCACCGGCCTGATCGACGCCGACTACCAGGGACCGCTGCTGATCAGCGTCTGGAACCGCGGCCGCGAGGCGTTCACCATCGAGCCGGGTGATCGCATCGCGCAGCTGGTGGTGGTGCCGATTGCCCGCGTCAGCCTGCAGGTGGTGGATACTTTCACCGACAGCGTGCGCGGAACGGGTGGATTCGGCCATACCGGGGTGCGTTGACAGGGGACATCGATGAGCGGCATCGGGGAAGGACAGCGGGGATGGTCGTTGGGACGCAGTGCACCACTACTGGGGGTGCTGCTGGTCCTGCTGGCCGGCTGGTTCGGATGGAGCGCGGTGCAGCAATGGCGCCAGGAGGCCAACGGCCAGGCGCTGGAAGCTGCGCGCGACCAGGCTGTGCAGGGCCTGCAGGAGGCCGCCGCCGGCCAGCTGAAGCAGCTGCAGCAGCAGCTGAAGAACGAGCGCGTGCAGCAGGCGCTGCAGGCCGGCGATGCCGCTGCGGCGGCACTCGCGGTCCGCGAGAGCTGGACCGGCGTCGAGCATGCTGAAGTGCTGACCGCCGATCTGGCCAATGCCTACGCCGACCCGGCCACGTTCGGCTATGCCCGCCTGGCGTTGCTGGAAGGAGCGCTTGCCGAGGCCGGCCCCAGCCTGCGCGTGGTCCGCGATGGGGGTGGCAATCGTCTTGGCCTGGCGGCACCGGTGCCGCTGGGCAGCCTGGGCCCGGCAGTGCTCTACGTGCGCCAGCCATTGCTGCGCCTGACCTCGCCGCTGGACCAGGTGAGTGCGCCATCGGCCGGTTTCCTTGGCCTGCGCCAGGGCGCGCATGACCTCGTCGCCCTGGGCGATGCCAGCCTGGCCGAAAGTGCCGAAGTCCTGGCGCGGCCGATCCCGGGTACCCCGTTGCGGCTGGTGGCCGCGGTACCCAATATCGAACCCGGTCCGCTGGGCCTGGGTTCGCTGGCCAGCGCCATCGTTGCGCTGCTGCTGGCGTTCATCGCCGTGCTGCTGGTGGTGGGTCGCGGCCGCCTGCCGAAGACGCTGCCGCTGCCGCGGCGTGCGGCCGTGGCGGAAGCGGATCATGGCCCGACCCTGAGCGAGAGCCTGCAGATGGCGCCGCCGCCGGTGGCCGGGGCCAGCACCACTGAAAGTGCACCGCCGCCCCCGCCGCCGGTTCCGGCCGAGGAACTGGCGGCCGGTATCTTCCGCGCCTACGACATCCGCGGCGTGGTGGGCAGCCAACTGACGCCGAAGACCGCCGCGCTGATCGGCCAGGCCATCGGTACCGTGGCACTGGAGCAGGGCCTGCGCGAGGTGGTGATCGGTCGCGATGGCCGCCTGTCCGGCCCGGAACTGGCCGCAGGATTGGCCGAGGGCCTGCGCCGCGCCGGTTGTGCGGTGATCGACATCGGTCTGGCGCCGACTCCGGTGGTGTACTACGCCGCCTTCCACCTGCGTACCGGCACCTGCGTGGCGGTGACCGGCAGTCATAACCCGCCCGAGTACAACGGTTTCAAGGTTGTCATCGGCGGCGAGACGCTGTCCGGCGATGCCATCACCGATCTCTACGCGCGCATCGTCGAGGGCCGCCTGGTACAGGCTGCGGAGCCGGGCGATTACCAGCAGCGCGATGTCAGTGCCGACTACATCCAGCGCATCGCCGACGACGTGCAGCTGGACCGTCCGCTGAAGGTCGTGGCCGATGCCGGCAACGGCGTGGCCGGCGCACTGGCACCGCAACTGCTGGAAGCCATCGGTGCTGAAGTCATTCCGCTGTACTGCGATGTCGACGGTACCTTCCCCAACCATCATCCCGACCCGAGCGAACCGGCCAACCTGGAAGACCTGGTGCAGACGGTCAAGCGCTTCGGGGCCGACCTCGGCGTCGCCTTCGATGGCGATGGCGACCGGTTGGGCGTGGTCAGTGCTGACGGCAAAATCATCTATGCCGACCGCCTGCTGATGCTGTTCGCCGCCGACGTGCTGATGCGCAACCCCGGCGCGATGGTGATCTACGACGTGAAGTGCACCGGAAAGCTGTCCGACCACGTGCTGCGCAATGGTGGCAGCCCGCTGATGTGGAAGACCGGGCATTCGCTGATGAAGGCGAAGATGCGCGAGACCGATGCCGAACTGGCTGGCGAGATGAGCGGCCACTTCTTCTTCAAGGAGCGCTGGTTCGGTTTCGACGATGGCCTGTATGCGGCGGCGCGCCTACTGGAGATCCTGGCCCAGCGCGAGGAGACCCCGGACGAGGTACTGGGCGAGCTGCCGGAGATGGTGGCCACGCCGGAGCTGAAGGTGCCGGTGGCCGACGGCACGCCGCATGCGCTGGTGGCAATGCTGGTGGCGGCGGCGCAGTCGCCGGACAACCCGTATGTCGGCGGCCGACTGTCGACCATCGACGGCCTGCGCGTGGACTTCCCCGATGGCTGGGGCCTGGTGCGGGCCTCCAACACCACGCCGGTGCTGGTGCTGCGCTTCGAGGGCAACGACGAGGCCGCACTGGAACGCATCCAGGCGCTGTTCCGCAGCCAGCTGCAGCCGGTGCTGGGCGACACCCCGCTGGGGTTCTGACCCCTTTGGAAGCTGCAGCAGAATGGGTAGTGCCGGCCAGCGGCCGGCACTACCCCTTGAACCGCAAACCCACGCCCGGTTCGGTGAACAGGTAGCGCGAATCCAGCGCTGAGTCACCCAGCTTGTGCCGCAGCTTGCCGACCAGGATGCGCAGGTAATGGGTGTCGTGCTGGTGGGTCGGCCCCCAGATCTCCTGCAGGATCTGCGGCTGTGTCACTACCCGCCCGGCATTGCGCAGCAGCAGCGACAGCAGCGCGTATTCCTTGCGGGTCAACGCCACCGGCTCACCCTGCAGGGCGACTTCGCGACGCACCAGGTCCACGTGCAGGTGGCCATCGTCGAACACCGGCGGTGTGCCATCGGTCGGCACGCTGCGCGTGCGCAGCAGCGCCCGCACGCGCGCCATTAGTTCCTGCGTGCCGAACGGCTTGGTCACGTAGTCGTTGGCGCCGGTATCCAGTGCGCGCACCTTCTCGGCTTCGCCGGCGCGCACGGTCAGCATGATCACCGGCACCTGGCTCCACTGGCGCAGCTGTTCCAGGACCTCGTGGCCTTCCATGTCCGGCAGGCCGATGTCCAGGATCACCAGGTCCATGTCCTCGCTGGCGGCCAGCTGCAGGCCTTCCTGGCCGGTGGCGGCCTGCCGCACCTGGTAGCCTTGCGCGCGCAGGCTGATGTCCAGGAACCGGCGGATCTGGGTTTCATCATCGATCACCAGCACGCGTGCGGCCGGCACGCTGGCATCAATCGGGGTCGGGCTCATCGTGGGAGGCTGGCTTGAGCAGGGGCAGGGTGATGCGGATCAGGGTACCGCGACCGTCGCGTCCGGGCAGCGCCTGCACGCTGCCGCCATGTGCGCCGATCATGCCCTGGCAGATGGTCAGGCCCAGGCCGGTGCCGTGGCGGCCTCGGTCACCGCGCTCGACGCTGTAGAACATGTCGAAGATGCGCGCGCGCTCGTCATCGGGAATGCCGGGGCCGGCGTCGATCACGTCGATGCGCAGCTGGCCGTCCAGCTCGCGCGCCTGTACCTGCACGGCGGCGTCGCGCGGCGAGAACTTGGCCGCGTTCTCCATCACGTTGAACACGGCCTGTTCGACCAGCGCCGGGTGCACCCAGATCGGTGCCAGCGTGGCCGGGATGTCCAGCTCCAGCCGCACCTTTGGCTGGTAGCGCTGCAGGCGCCGTGCCGCCGAGCCGATCAGCTCGTCCACGCCGATCCAGTCGCGGTTGATTTTCAGCCCTTCGTGGCCGAGGCGGGTCATGTCCAGCAGGTTCTGGATGTAGCGATCCAGCCGTTCGCCTTCTATCAGTATGGTGTCCAGCAGAGCACGGCGATCGGCCGTATCCATCGCCGCGCCATAGCTGGCCAGGCTGTCGGCCGAACCGATCATCGCCGCCAGCGGCGAGCGCAGGTCGTGCGACACCGAAGAGAGCAGGGCCGAGCGCAGCCGCTCGGTTTCGTTGCTGACATGCGCCTGCTCCAGTTCGGCCACCAGGCGGGTGCGCAATGCGGCCTGCGCGATGTCATCCACCATCGCCTCGGCCAGCTGCCGTTGTTCGGGCAGCAGGCGCGCCTGCGCGCCGGGCAGGTACAGGCCAGCCACGCCGATGGCGCGGTCTTCGCCATCCAGCAGGGGCAGGAACCACCACAGCGCACCGGCCAGGGTGTCGGTGAAGCGGCCGCTGGGCTGGCCGTGGCGCAGGGCCCAGTCGGCGGCGGCCAGATCGGTATCGCCCGGCTGCGAACGGCCACCGGTTGCGGTATCGGTGCCGATCCGCAGCCACGCCGGCACGTCCAGGGCCTGCTCCAGCGCATGGCGGCCCGCCTGTGCCACCTCGCCGTTGCCGGCCGCACTGGCCAGCTGGCGTCCCAGCTGCTGGCGCGCGCGCGCATGGCGGTTGGCCGCACGCAGCGCGATGACCTGCATGCGCAGGCGCGAGGCCAGGCGCCCGGCCACCAGTGCCGCGGCCAGGAACAGGAAAACGGTGATCACGCCCTGGCGTGCACCGATGGCGAAGGTGAAGCGCGGCGCGATGAACAGGAAGTTGTAGGCGAGGAAACACAGGATCGCGGCCATCACCGCCACGCTGGCGCGCGTGCGTGCAGCCACCAGTACCACCGCGACGATGAACACCATCGACAGGTCGGCCATGCCCACCCAGTGTTCGGCCAGCCACGCCACCGCACAGGCCAGCGCGGTAGCGATCAGGGCTTGTGCCGGTTCATGACTGATACCGCGCATTGGCGGCAGCAGGCTCTCGCGGCGCGAGCGTGCGCGTGCCTGCGGCGTGCTGATGATGGTGATCTCGTAATGCGCGCCACGCTGGATCAGCTGCTGGGTCAGGGTGCGGTTGAACATCCGCGCCAGCGGCCGTTCGCGGGTCCGGCCCAGCACCAGGGTCGATACGCCATTGTGCGCGGCATGGTCGAGCAGGGCATCGGCGATGCTCGATCCGTGCAGCAGTTCGGCGTCGCCGCCCAGGCGCCGTGCCAGCGCGAAGGCAGCATCGATCTCGCGCCGGGTCGCCTCGTCCTGGCGTCGCCCTTGCACGGTCACCACCGTCCACGGTGCGTCGCGCCGCTCGGCGATGCGCCTCGCCACGCGCACCAGGTATTCACTCTGGCCGCCGCCATCAATGGCCACCAGCACGCCGCGACGCAGCGGCAGGTTGCTCTCGCCGCGTGCGGCGCGTGCTTCGCGCAGGCTGCTGTCGACGCGGTCGGCAGCTTCCTGCATGGCCAGTTCGCGCAGCGCGGTCAGGTTGGCCGGCGAGAAGAATGCCTGCAGTGCCTGCGCGGCCTGTTCGGGCACATAGACCTTGCCCTGCTGCAGGCGAGCGATCAGTTCGCGCGGCGGCAGATCGACCAGCACGATGTCGTGCAGCCGATCGAGCACGCCATCCGGCACGGTCTCGCTGACGCGCACGCCGGTGATGCGCATCACCACATCGTTGAGGCTTTCCAGATGCTGGATGTTGACCGTGGTCCAGACGTCGATGCCGGCGTCCAGCAGCTCCATCACATCCTGCCAGCGCCGCTCATGGCGGCTGCCCGGTGCATTGCGGTGGGCCAGTTCATCCACCAGCACCAGCGCCGGATGCCGTGCCAGCACGGCATCCAGGTCCATCTCCTGCAGGGTGTGGCCGTGGTAGGCCACTTCCTTCAGCGGCAGCTGCGGCAGGCCCTCCAGCAGGGCCTGGGTGTCGGCGCGGCCATGGGTTTCCACCAGCCCCACCACCAGGTCAACGCCGCGGCGCAGCTGTTCCTGCGCGCGGGTCAGCATGGCGTAGGTCTTGCCCACGCCCGGCGCCGCGCCGAGGAACACGGTCAGCTTGCCGCCGGCTTCGCGTTGCAGGCCTTCGACCAGGGCATCGGCCTGGCGGGTACGCGCATCAGTCATGGGTGCCATTGTGCGCGCAGCCGGTGCAGGCTGGCATCACGGCGCCTTGGCCGCGTGGTCCAGCGCGAAGTTCAGCGTTACCACGTTCACCCGCGGCTGGCCGAACAGGCCCCACTGGCGCCCTTCGGTATGCGCCTGCACCAGTGCCTGCACGCGCTCCACCGGCAGGCCACGGGCACGCGCCACGCGTGCTACCTGCAGCTGCGCCGCCGCCGGCGACAGCTGCGGATCCAGGCCGCCTGCGGACTGGGTGACCAGATCCGCAGGCACCTGCGCCGGCGCGACACCTTCGCGTGCGGCCACCGCCGCAGTGCTGGCCGCAACACGCTCGGCCAGTGCCGGGTTGCTGCGCGCCATGTTGGAACCGGCCGCGGCCATCGGGTCGTAGTTGGCGGCCGACGGGCGCGCCTGGAAGTAGCCGTCACCGGTGAACGGCTGCGACAGCCATGCCGAGCCGCGTACCTGGCCGTTGCCATCGCGCAGCAGGCTGCCCTCGGCCTGGGTCGGGTAGGCCAGGCCGGCGAAACCGGTGGCGATACCGGCGTAGACCGCGCCGGCCAGCAGCAGCGTGGCCAGGCCCAGGCCGATCGCCGGGCGCCAGCTTGCGCCATCCTGCAGGCTGGCCACGCGGGCCTCGGCCTTGGCGTCGCCCGGAAGGGAAGATGAGGTGGAAGCAGAACGGTTCATGCGCCGAATACCAGGACAAGAAGGAGGTCAATCGCCTTGATCGCTGCGAACGGCAGCAGCACGCCGCCGAGGCCGTACACCAGCATGTTCCGGCGCAGCAGCGCGGTGGCGGTGGCCGGACGGAAGCGCACGCCACGCAGGGCGAGCGGGATCAGTGCGGGAATCACCAGGGCGTTGAAGATCAGCGCCGCCAGCACCGCATTGCGGGGGCTCGACAGCTGCATCACGTTCAATGCGGCCATGGTCGGAACGGCCGCGGCAAACAGCGCCGGCAGGATCGCGAAGTACTTGGACACGTCGTTGGCCAGCGAGAAGGTGGTCAGCGCGCCGCGGGTGATCAGCTGCTGCTTGCCCACTTCCACGACCGCCAGCAGCTTGGCCGGGTCTGAATCGAGGTCGACCATGTTGCCGGCCTCCTTCGCCGCCTGCGTGCCGGAGTTCATCGCCAGGCCGATGTCGGCCTGGGCCAGCGCGGGAGCATCGTTGGTGCCATCGCCCACCATCGCCACCAGGCGGCCACCGGCCTGTTCCTGGCGGATGCGTGCCAGCTTGTCTTCCGGCCGCGCTTCGGCGATGTAGTCGTCCACACCGGCCTCGGCAGCGATCGCGGCGGCGGTCAGCGGGTTGTCACCGGTGATCATCACCGTGCGGATGCCCATCGCTCGCAGCTGCGCGAACTTCTCGCGCATGCCGTGCTTGACCACGTCCGACAGCTCGATCACGCCCAGCACGTGGCGACCCTCGGCCACCACCAGCGGGGTGGCGCCGTTGCGTGCCACCTGCTCGACGCGACCGGCCAGCTCGGCGGGCACGTTGCCGCCCAGCACCTGCACGTGGGCACGGATCGCATCGGCGGCACCCTTGCGGATCTGCCGCCCATGTTCCAGGTCGACGCCGGACATCCGGGTCTGGGCAGTAAAGGCCAGGTACTCGGCACGGTCCGGCTCGGCGGTGGCGCAGCCCTGTTCGCGCGCAAGGCGCACGATCGACTTGCCTTCCGGGGTCGGGTCGGCCAGCGAAGACAGCAGCGCCGCTTCACGCAGCTGGCTGGCGTCGATGCCGGCCAGCGGATGGAAATGGCTGGCCTGGCGGTCGCCGTAGGTGATGGTGCCGGTCTTGTCCAGCAGCAGCACATCCACGTCTCCAGCGACTTCCACCGCCTTGCCCGACTTGGCCAGCACGTTGGCGGCCAACGCACGGTTCATGCCGGCGATGCCGATGGCCGGCAGCAGCCCGCCGATGGTGGTCGGGATCAGGCAGACCAGCAGCGCGATCAGCAGCAGCGGATCGACCTTGACGCCGACGGCTGCACCAATGGCCGGCAACGTGGCCACCACCACCAGGAAGGTCAGCGTCATCGCCGCCAGCAGCAGGGTCAGCGCGATCTCGTTGGGGGTCTTCTGGCGGTTGGCACCTTCCACCAGCGCGATCATCCGGTCCAGGAAGCTGTGGCCCGGCTCGGCGGTCACCCGCACGATGATCTGGTCGGACAGCACCTTGGTGCCGCCGATCACGCCGGAACGGTCGGTACCGGCCTCGCGCAGCACCGGCGCGGACTCGCCGGTCACCGCCGCCTCGTTGATGGTGGCCAGGCCCTGCACGATCTCGCCATCGGCCGGCACCAGCTCACCGGCACTGACGATCACATGGTCGCCCGGGCGCAGCTCGGCGGCAGGTACCTGGGTTTCCGCAGCCCCCGGCTGCGGTGCGGCCAGGCGGCGCGCCACCAGGTCCTGGCGCGCGCGGCGCAGCGATGCGGCCTGGCCACGGCCACGTGCTTCGGCCACCGCTTCGGCGAAGTTGCCGAACAGCACGGTCACCAGCAGGATCGCGGTCACCGCCAGGCCAAAGCCCAGCGGCGCATTGCCGGTCAGGGTGACGATCGCGGCAACGATCGTACCGGCCATCACCACCGCCATTACCGGGCTGCGCACCAGGTGCATCGGCGACAGCTTGCGCACCGCCTCGATCAACGCACGGCGCAGGCCGGCGCCATCAAGCAGCGCAGGGCGCGGGGCAAGGGAACTACGGGTGGAACTTGCGTGGGTACTCATCGGGGTGTCCTCAGTGCAGTCCCAGGCTGAGGTGGTCGGCGATCGGGCCGAGTACCAGCGCCGGCATGAACTGCAGCACGGTCAGGATGACGATCACCGAGACCAGGGTCAGGGCGAAGGTCGGGGTTTCGATCTGCAGGCTGCCGGCAGACTCCGGCGCCTGGCGCTTGGCGGCCAGCTGTGCGGCCACCACCAGCGGGATGATCAGCAGCGGGAAGCGGCCCAGCAGCAGCACCAGCGAGCAGCTCAGGTTCCACCACAGCGTGGCGTCGCCCAGCCCCTCGAAGCCCGAGCCGTTGTTGGCGTAGGCCGAGACGTACTCGTAGAACACCTGGCTGATGCCATGGAAGCCCGGGTTGGAGGTAGCGGCCAGCCCGGGCACGGCCAGGGTGATCGCGGTGAACACCAGCAGGGTGATCGGCTGCAGCAACACCAGCAGGGCCAGCAGGCGTACCTGTGGCGTTTCCAGCTTGCGGCCGAACAGTTCCGGCGTACGCCCGGTCATCAACCCGGCCAGGAACACGCCAAGCAGCAGGTACACGATGAACTGCTGCAGGCCACAGCCGATGCCGCCCCAGATCGCGCTGACCAGCATGTTGACCATCGCGATGCCGCCACTCAGCGGCGCCAGCGAGTCATGCATGCCGTTGACCGAGCCGTTGGAAACCTGGGTGGTCACCGCGGCCCACAGCGCCGTGCCGTCGGCGCCGAAGCGCACCTCCTTGCCTTCCATCAGCAGCGGCGTGGCGGCGCTGGCACTGTGCCCTTCACTCCACATCATCGCGCCGGTGGACAGCAGCGACATGCCCAGCATGCAGCTGAACACCAGGGCGCCGAACCGGCGCCGGCCGGTGAACGCACCGATCATGAAGATCACCGCCATCGGCACCAGCAGGATGCCAACGATCTCCAGCGCGTTCGACAGCGGGGTGGGGTTCTCCAGCGGGAAGCTGCTGTTCGGGCCGTACCAGCCGCCACCGTTGGCGCCAAGCTGCTTTGCCGCGACCATCGCTGCCACCGGGCCCAGCGGCAGTTTCTGCTGGGCCATGCCGGCGCTGGCATCGATCGGCGAGGCCTGCGGGCCACCGGCCATCGTCGAGGGCACGCCCTGGCTGGTCAGCAGCAGCGTCCACACCAGGCACAGCGGCAACAGGAAGCGCACGCACAGGCGCACCACATCCACATAGTAGTTGCCCACCGCCACTTGGCGGTCGTCGCCGGCACCGGTGGCCGCCGCAGCCTGCGGCGCGCGCGAGAACAACGCGCGCAGCGTGGCCACCGCCAGCGCCAGGCCCATCATCGGCGTCACCACCTGCAGGCCGGTGATGCCGGTCATCTGCGAGAGGTAGGACAGCTGCGCCTGGCCAGAATAGTGCTGCTGGTTGGTGTTGGTCAGGAACGAGATCATCGTATGCAGCGCGGTGTCCCAGCGCATGTTCGGGATCTGGTCCGGATTCAGCGGCAGCCAGGCCTGGGTCATGAACACCGCCTGGGTCAGTACCGCGACCACCACGTTGCTCAGCACGAAGGCCAGCACGTAGCCGCGCCAGGACATCGAGCGCGATGGATCGACGCCGAACACCCTGTACAGCGGCTTCTCGATCCAGTGGAACAGCACGTCGACCTTCATCGGCGTGCCACGCATCACGCGGGCCAAGTACAGGCCCAGCGGCCACGCCAGCAGCAGGCTGGCGGCAATAATCACAAGCATCTCAGTCATGGCCGGCTCCGCTCAGAACGACTCGGGCCGCAGCACGACATAAAGAAGATAGGCGGCGGCGACCAGCACCAGCACGCCACACAACAACGACAGCCAGGGGGACATTGCAATAGCGTCCTGGTGGAACCCCTCCACCTCAGGCCGCCATCGTCGTCCTGCCGCCCATAAACGCACTACGCGCCGGACCGGGCCGACGCGTAAAGAGTGCATAAATTCCGTGGGCCAAGCCGTAACCAGGCGCCGACTACTGTAGAGCCGAGCCCATGCTCGGCTGCTCTTTCCCAAGGTCACGCGGAGCCGAGCATGGGCTCGGCTCTACAAGCGAATCACGGGGCCTGGCTCGCCGGTGCCACGCCCTTCAGCTCGCGATAGCGCTGGAGGGTGCTTTCAATTTCGGCCTTCAACGCCTGCTGCTGCTGCAGGAACCCGGCCTGCAGGCGCTGCTGCGACTGCAGTTGTACATGCCGCTGGCGGATCGCCTCGGCCTGCTTGTCGGCCACCTTGCCACCGGCCAGTTCGCGGTCACCGGCGGCCGACAGCAGCGCCACCAGCGATTCGCGCAGGCTGGTGACGTTGTACTCGGCTGTCTTCAGGTTGTTGTCCAGCACTTCCTGGCGTTCGGCGAACACCCGGCGCAGGTCGTCCTCGCTGCCATAGGTGGTCAGCATCGCCTGCTCGGTGCGCTGGCGGGTCTGCGCAGCCATCAGGTCCAGCTGCTGCTGCGCGGCCACCGTGCTGGCGGCGGCACGCTCTTCGTCGGTCAACGCGCGCTGGACCTGCGCATTGCGCAGGCCGCTCTTCGCGTTGAACTCTTCGCGGGCGTGATTGACCGCATCGGCCGGCAGCGAATCACTGCAGATCCGCTCCTTGCCCTCGTTCCAGCAGTACAGCTTCTTCTCCACCTTGTCGCCACCCCGCGACTGCGCCGGCAGCGTGAACGGCATGGCCAGCAGCAGGCCGGCAAGGAGAACAGCAGGAACTCGGGACATGACCTTTCCCCTGGTCGGTCAGCGGATCGAACGAACGCCGTACTGGGCCCGGTAGGCTTCCAGCGGCTGACGGTAACCCACAAGTTCCGGGTTGCCGGAGGCGAAATCAAGCAGATCGGCCAGCGATGCCACGGCAATCACCGGAATGCCGGCCTCTTCGGCCACCGACTGCGCCGCCGAACGGCGATCGGTTTCCGAAGCGATCTCTTGGCGGTCAAGCGCCACCACGATGCCGGCCGGGGTGCCACCGGCGGCGCGGATGATGCCCAGCGCTTCGCGGATCGCGGTACCGGCGGTGATCACGTCATCGACGATCAGCACGCGCTTGCCATTCATGTCCGCGCCGATCAGCTGGCCGCCTTCGCCATGGTCCTTGGCTTCCTTGCGGTTGAACGACAGCGGCAGGTCACGGCCACGCTGGGCCAGCTCGCAGGCCATCGCGGTGGCCAGCGGAATGCCCTTGTAGGCCGGGCCGAACACCACGTCGTACTTGATCCCGCTGGCATCGATGGCATCGGCGTAGCAGGCGCCGAGCTGCGACAGCAGCGAGCCGGAGTCGAAACGACCGGCATTGAAGAAATAGGGGCTCAGCCGGCCGGACTTGAGGGTGAACTGGCCGAAGCGCAGGGCATCGGCGGTCAGGGCCAGCTGCAGGAAACGGTGGCGGTGGTCGCTCATCAAAACTCGATTCATCTTCATTTGGAGCACAAATCCTAATCCAGCTGGGCGTTTCGCGCTCGTCCGGACCCGTGTGAAGGGCGTCGCGGCCTGGCCGGGCAGACTGCGCAGCCCCGCGGGCAACCGGTATGCTTGCCCGGTTTCCTGTCGTAGGTCCCTTGCATGCGCATCATCAGTTTCAACGCCAATGGCATCCGTTCCGCCGCGACCAAGGGCTTCCTCGACTGGTTCCGTGCCCAGGACGCCGACGTCCTGTGCATCCAGGAGACCAAGGCCCAGGAAGACCAGCTGACCGACCCGATGTTCCGTCCAGACGGGCACCACTGCTTCTATCGCGACGCCATCACCAAGAAGGGCTACAGCGGCGTGGCGATCTACAGCAAGCGCGAGCCGGATCAGGTCATCACCTCGCTGGGCTGGGCGCCGTTCGACGACGAAGGCCGCTACATCGAGGCGCGCTACGGCAACCTCAGCGTGGTCTCCTTCTACATCCCGTCCGGCAGCTCGGGCGACCTGCGCCAGGGCTTCAAGTTCGAAGTGATGGAATGGCTGCGGCCGATCCTGGAGGAGTGGGCGCGCAGCGGCCGCGACTACGTGCTGTGCGGCGACTGGAACATCGTGCGTTCGGCGCTGGACATCAAGAACTGGAAGTCCAACCAGAAGAATTCCGGCTGCCTGCCGGAGGAGCGCGACTGGCTCAACGCCCTGTGCGCCGACCATGGCCAGGCCACCGATGTCGCCGCCGGCCGTGGCTGGGCCGATGCCTACCGCCTGCTCAACCCCACCGGCGAGGATTACACCTGGTGGAGCAACCGCGGCGCCGCCCGTGCCAACAATGTCGGTTGGCGTATCGACTACCAGTTCATCACCCCGGGCCTGCGCGACAAACTGCGTAGCTGTTCGATCTACCGCGACGAGCGCTTCTCCGACCACGCCCCGTTCACCGTGGACTACGACCTGTGACCGAGGCCGCCAAGCCGCGCCGACCGTGGCAGCAGGTGTTGTCCAACCTGAGCCAGCGCAAGGTGCTGGCGATGCTGCTGCTCGGTTTCAGTTCGGGCCTGCCCATCTATCTGGTGGGCAACACGCTCGGCTTCTGGATGCGCAAGGAAGGCATCGAGCTGAGCACGATCGGTTTCCTGTCATGGGTCGGGTTGGCCTACACCATGAAGTTCCTGTGGGCGCCGATCGTCGACAAGACCGACGTGCCTCTGTTCGGTCGTTTCGGCCGCCGCCGCGGCTGGATGCTGCTGTCGCAGCTGGTCGTGGTGGTGGGGCTGGTCGGCATGGCACTGGTCCAGCCCAAGGGCGGCCAGATCCAGTTCCTGGGTGTCGACTGGCAGCACATCGTCGTATTCGGCGTGATGGCCGTGATCGTGGCGTTTGCTTCGGCCACCCAGGACATCGTCATCGATGCCTGGCGCATCGAAAGCGCTGACAACAGCGAGCAGCTCGGCCTGCTGACCTCATCCTCGGCGCTGGGCTACCGCACTGCCTTGCTGGTCACCGATGCGCTGATCCTGATCATCGCGGCCCGTGTCGGCTGGCAGGTCTCCTACGAGATCATGGCCGTGCTGATGGCGCTTGGCGTGGTGGCCGTGCTCATGGCCCGCGAGCCCGCGCGGGAAGTGGCTGCCGTGCAGGCACAGGCGACCTCGCTGTGGACGCCACGCGGTCTGTTCGACGCCGTGGCCGGGCCGTTCATCGCCTTCGTCCGCGAACACCGCAGCGGCGCGATCCTGATCCTGGTGGCCATCAGCATCTATCGCATGGCCGACTTCGTCATGGGGCCGATGGCCAACCCCTTCTATGTCGATCTCGGCCTGGACGAGGACACCGTGGGCGCCGTGCGTGGCTCGGTGGGCCTGGTCGCGACCTTCGTCGGCATTGCTGCGGCGGGCCTGGTTTCGGTGCGCTGGGGCGTGCTGGCGGCGCTGATGGTGGGCGCCGTGCTGGGGCCGGCCTCCAACCTGGCGTTTGCCTGGCTGGCCTATTCCGGCCCGGACACAACCCATTTCGCCGTGGCCATGGCCATCGACAACTTCGCCAGCGGTTTCGCCGGTACGGCGCTGATCGCCTACATGTCGAGCCTGACCAGCATTGGATACACCGCAACCCAGTACGCGCTGCTGAGCTCGTTCTACGCGATGCCCGGCAAGGCGCTCAAGGGGCTCTCGGGGTGGTCGGTACAGGCGCTCGCACAAGGCCGGACGCTGCTGGAAGGCTACGCGCTGTTCTTCGTCGGTACCGCGCTGGTGGCGATCCCGGTGGTGATCCTGTGCGCCCTGCTGATCCTGCAGCAGCGTCGTCGCCAGGCCGCCAGCTCGACCTGATTGCCTGCCCGTCCGGTCTGCGGGATCATCGCCCCGACGCGCCGAGGGGGCGGTGCCTTGCGAACGGGGAAGCGAGCATGGCCGACGTTGTGCTGCGGGACCTGGACCCGCTGCTGCTGGAACGCATCAAACGCGTCGCGGTCGCCCGCGGCTGGACTCACGAACAGACCTGCGCCGCCTTGCTGGAGCAGGGCCTGTTCAGCAGTGAACTGGAGGTCCGCTCCGGCTTCGGCGATCCCGAAGTGGACGCACTCTCCGACGCCATCGCCGCCCTGCAGGCCCTGCCGGCAGGGCAGGGCTTCGATTAGCGGCCGCGCCGCAATGCTGTAGAGCCGAGCCCACGCGCGGCTGCCCGGTAGATCCACGCCATGCGTATATGGCGCCACCTCACGCCAGGTGGATCGCCCCCAGGATCCGCGGCCCCTTGGCCCCGGTCACGCTCGGCAGGTTGCCGGCCAGTCCCTCCATGGTCCGCTGCGCCAGCCACGCAAAACCCATCGCCTCCACGTATTCCGGGTCCAGCCCGTGTACCGCGCTGGACTCCACCTGCACTCCCGGCAGCCGCGCCGCCAGGCGCGCCATCAGCTGCCGGTTGCGTACCCCGCCGCCACAGACCAGCAGGCGCCGGGTCTGCGGCTGCTGCGCCAGCAGCGCATCGGCCACGGTTGCCACGGTCAGCTCCAGCAGGGTGGCCTGCACATCGGCGGCGGCGTACTGGCCTTCCCCCATGTGCGCCTCGGCCCAGGTCAGGTGGAACTGCTCGCGCCCGGTGCTCTTCGGCGGCGGCAGCGCGAACCACGGGTCCGAACGCCAGCCGGCAAGCAGGCCCTCGTCCACCGCGCCGCTGGCGGCGTAGGCGCCGTCGGCATCAAAGGTGCGGCCGGTATGGCGCTGGCACCAGGCATCCATCAACGCGTTGGCCGGGCCGGTATCGAAGCCACGCACCGCACCTTCGCGCGGGATCAGGGTCAGGTTGGCGATGCCGCCCAGGTTGAGCACCGCGCGGTCCTCATCGGCGGTGCCCAGCATGCCCAGGTGAAAGGCCGGCATCAGCGGTGCGCCATGGCCACCGGCTGCCAGGTCGCGGCGGCGGAAGTCGGACACCGTGGTGATTCCGGTCAGCTCGGCGATGCGGTTGCCGTCGCCCAGCTGCACGGTGAACGCCGGATCGGCCAGCGGGCGGTGGCGCACGGTCTGGCCGTGCGAGCCGATCGCGCGCACCTGGCTGCGGTCCACGCCGGCTTCGGCCAGCAGCTGGTTGGCCGACTCGGCGAAGTTGATCGCGATGCGCGCATCCAGCTCGCCGAGCTCCTCCAGCGAGTCCAGCGGGCCGCCTTCACCCAGCGCCACCAGCCGCGCACGCAGCACCGGCTCCCAGCGGGCGGTCAACCCGTGCACGAAGCGGCAGCCACCGTCGGCGGGAAACTGCACCAGCGCGGCATCGATGCCGTCGGCGCTGGTGCCCGACATCAGGCCAAGGTACAGGGGAGCGTCAGCGTCGGCAGGTGTGTTCATGGCAGGCATAAAAAAAGGACGCGGCAAGCTTGTGCTGCCGCGTCCTTCTTCGTCAACGAAGGGGCTCAGCCGCGCTTGCGGCCGGTTGCCTGCTTGTCCTTGGCGCTGGCAACCTCGGTGGCGGCCTCGTCGCGGCTGGTCGGTGCCGGGCTGGCATCGGCGTAGATCAGCTTCTCCATGCCCTGGATGCGGGCCATCGCCGGCGCGGTCTGCGCGCGGAAGGCGACCAGCTCGGCGCCCTTCAGCGGCTCCGGCGGCGGCATGGTCACGGTCAGCGGGTTGCGGTGCTCGCCGTTGACGCGGAATTCGTAGTGCAGGTGCGGGCCGGTGGCCAGGCCGGTCGAGCCGACGTAGCCGATCACCGTGCCCTGGGCCACGCGCTGGCCGGTCTTGATGTTCGCAAAGCGCGACATGTGCCCGTACAGGGTGGTATGGCCGCGGCCGTGATCGAGGATCACCACGTTGCCATAGCCGCGCTGCACGCCGGCGAACTGCACGCGGGCGTCGCCGGCGGCCATGATCGGGGTGCCGGTGCGCGCGGCGTAGTCCACCCCCTTGTGCATGCGCATCTTGCCCAGCACCGGGTGCTTGCGCGCGCCGAAGGTCGAGCTCAGCCGCGCGAACGGAATCGGCATGCGGATGAAGCTCTTCTTCAACGAACGGCCGTTGATGTCGTAGTACTCGGCCTTGCCGTTGCGGTCGAAACGGAAGCCGGAATAGGTCTTGCCGCCGGTGGTGAAGGTCGCCGCCAGGATCTTGCTGGTGTCCACCTTCTCGCCTTCGCGCCAGGTTTCATCCATCACCACGCTGAAGCGGTCGCCCGGCTGCAGGTCCTTGGAGAAGTCGATGTCGTACTTGAAGATCTCGTCGGTCATCGTCGCGATCGCCGAGGGCGACAGCCCGGCCCGCCGGGCCGCGGCATACAGCGAACTGGTGATCTCGCCGCTGGTGACCACGGTGCGCGTGGAGGTCTCGCGTCGGGTCACCTTCTCCTTGATGTCATCGCCAACCAGGCTCAGTTCCACCCGGTTGTCTGCATCGCGGTCGAAACGGATGCTGCGCAGGTCGCCGGACAGCGGCATGTCGAAGGCTATCTCGGCACCGGGGCGCAGCTTGGTCAGCGCCTCGCGCGCCCCCGGGTGGTCCAGTACCCGGTGCAGGGTGGTGGCCGGAATGCCGGCCTTGTCGAACAGGTCGCTCAGGGTCTGGCCACGCTGCACGCGCAGCACCTGCCAGCTGTCGCCCGGCACCTGCTGGCGGGCCATGGTCAGCGGCGGCAACGGCAGTGCCAGGCTGGTATGGCTGTCGGCAAAGGGGGCGTCGATGGTGTGCGAGAAGCCCGGCACGATCGTCGCCACTAGGGCGCCGATGGTGGCAAACAGGCTGGCATGCACCCAGTGGCGGCGGGTCCAGCGCTCATTGAAGGCCGCGGGAAGGTGTTGCCTGAGCTTCCGATGCAGGGCGTTGTCGTGCAGGACGTGGAGGCGTTCCTGGAAGCGCTGCTTGCGTGCGCGCCCTTGTTCGGAGTTGTGCATCGGCGGTTCTTTCCTTGCAGCCCGGGAGCGCGGGCCTGATCGCCGGTTACCATAGACACCTGATAAAAGCGCGTCAAACCCTTGTGCCCATTGGCTTTTGTGAAGCCAATCGGGTTAACTTTGCTTTAACACCCCACACAAGAATCGGCGTTGCCGGGAGTAGTCACGTGTCCTCGATTGAAGAAGCCCTTGCCCTGATCGGCCGCGGTGCCGACGAGATCCTCAAGCTCGAGGATCTGCGTGCGCGCCTGCAGGAAGGCCGCCCGCTACGGATCAAGGCCGGCTTCGACCCCACCGCCCCCGACCTGCACCTGGGCCATACGGTGCTGCTGAACAAGATGCGCCAGTTCCAGGACCTCGGCCACCAGGTCATTTTCCTGATCGGCGACTTCACCGGCATGATCGGCGACCCTTCCGGCAAGAGCCTGACCCGCAAGCCGCTCAGCCGCGACGATGTGCTGGCCAACGCCCGCACCTACGAGGAGCAGGTCTTCAAGGTGCTGGACCGCAGCCGTACCGAAGTCCGCTTCAACTCGGAGTGGTTCGGCAAGATGGGCGCGGCCGACATGATCCGTCTGGCCGGCCAGCACACCGTGGCGCGCATGCTCGAGCGCGACGATTTCGCCAAGCGCTATGCCGCCCAGCAGTCGATCGCCATCCATGAGTTCCTGTACCCGCTGGTGCAGGGCTACGACTCGGTGGCCCTGGAGGCCGACGTCGAACTCGGCGGCACCGACCAGAAGTTCAACCTGCTGATGGGCCGTGGCCTGCAGGAACACCACGGCCAGAAGCCGCAGGTGGTGCTGACCATGCCGCTGCTGGAAGGCCTGGACGGCGTCAACAAGATGTCCAAGTCGCTGGGCAACTACATTGGCATCAGCGAGCCGGCCATCGACATCGTCACCAAGACAATGAAGGTGGACGACACCCTGATGTGGCGCTGGATCGAGCTGCTGTCCTTCGACATCGGCCAGGCCGAGGCCGTGCAGCTGCGCGAGCAGGTGGCCAATGGCGGCCTGAACCCGCGCGTGGTCAAGCTGCGCCTGGCGCGTGAACTGGCCACCCGCTTCCATGACGCCGCGGCGGCCGAACAGGCGATCGCCGGTTGGGAAGCGGCGGTGACCGGGCAGGGCGACATCACCCAGCTGCCGCTGCAGGAGGTGGCGATTCCGGCCGAGGGCCTGCGCATCGCCGCGTTGCTGACCGCGGCCGGCCTGACTCCGAGCAACTCCGAAGCGAACCGCAAGCTCAAGGAGCGTGCGGTGAAGGTGGATGGCGAAGTGGTCGAAGACGGCCAGCAGGTGCTGCAGCCAGGCTTCGAAGGCCTGCTGCAGGTAGGCAAGCGCACCTTCGCCCGCGTACGCCTGATCGCTGGCTGACATCAAGGAAGGGCCGGCGCCAGCCGGCCCTTCCTTATGCTCTTGTAGAGCCAAGCCCACGCTCGGCTGCTCTTCACGGGTTCCTACCGCAGCGCGGCGCATGAACAGATGCAACATCCGGTGAAAAAAATCGCCACACCCCCTTCACAAATGATGGGAATGGGGACATACTTCTCCTCCCCCGTCGCAGGGGTCGCCACCAAGGGGCTTCAGCGACAACAGGGCGCCCACCACCGCCGAACGAGATGATCGAACGAAGGTGTTGACGGACTGAAAAAGTCTGGCATAATGGGCGGCTCGCTACGAAGGAAACTTCGCAGCACACGGGAACGGCGCTGAGGCCACTTCCCCGGATCTTTGAAAGTATGCGCAGGTATCTTGTGAAGGCGCCTGCAGGAAGGATGATTGTCCATCTTGCAGACGTTTGAT
>NZ_JAPTFO010000063.1:0-25622 GCF_030985515.1 Stenotrophomonas sp. Sm10 | reverse complement strand
TCCGCAGATATCATGTTGACGGTCCCTCCACCCTGGCTCCTACATACCGCGTAGGAGCCGGGAGGAACATACAAGCCCATGCTCGGCTGCTTCTGGCCTTTGCGCGAAGAGCAGCCGAGCATGGGCTCGGCTCTACAAGGGCGTCGCGCCATGCGTGGATGCCACCTGTGCGGACTACACCATCCCGCCATTGGCGCGCAGCACCTGGCCGTTGATCCACCCGCCATCGGCACCAACCAGGAACGCCACCGCACCGGCGATGTCCTCCGGCGTACCCAGCCGCTCCAGGGGGTTCATCTTCGCCAACCGCTCGATCAGCTCGGGCGATTTCCCATCCAGGAACAGATCGGTGGCGGTCGGGCCCGGCGCCACGGCGTTCACGGTGATGTTGCGCCCGCGCAGCTCCTTGCTGAGGATCGCGCCCATGGTCTCCACCGCCGACTTGCTGGCCGCATACACGCTGTAGTTCTCCAGCCGGGTCCCGACCACGCTGGTGGACAGCGTGACGATGCGCCCGCCGTCGCGCACCCGTCGCGCGCTTTCGCGCAGCACGTTGAAGGCGCCCTTGAGGTTGATGCCGATCACCCGCTCGAACAGGGCGTCGTCGGTGTCGGCGAGCGGCGCCAGCTGCAATACGCCGGCGCTGTTGACCACCACGTCGATGCCGCCGAAACGGGCCTCGATGGCGTTGAACAGCTGGTAGACCGCCTGCGGATCGGCCACGTCGGCCTGCAGCGCGATGGCCTGCGCGCCGGCTGCGTTGAGTTCGGCCGCCAAGGCTTCGGCGTCGTCGCAGCGGCCCGCATAGTTGATCGCGACCGCGTGGCCATCGGCGGCCAGGCGGCGGGAGATGGCCGCGCCGATGCCACGGGAGCCGCCGGTGACCAGAGCGACAGAGCGGGCGGGGGAGAGGGTCATGGTGGCTTCCACGGGGCGCGCCGGAGCGGCGCAGGGCTATGTTCGCGCCATCGCACGTTCGGATAATCCTGCATAATCCGCCTACATCATCCGGATAGCCGAACAATGGACCGCTTTACGGCCATGCGCGCCTTCGTCCGTATCGTCGAGCGCCGTAGCTTCACCCGGGCCTCCGAGGACCTCGGCCTGCCGCGGGCCACGGTGACCGACGCGATCAAGGCGCTGGAACAGCGGCTGGGCGTGCGCCTGCTGCACAGGACCACGCGGCTGGTGGTGCCGACGTTGGAAGGCGAGGCCTTCTATGGCCGTTGCCTGCGCCTGATCGCCGACATGGACGATGCCGAGGCCGCCTTCCGTGACGCGCCGCCGCGCGGCCCCTTGCGCATTGAAGTGCACGGCACGCTGGGCCGGCACCTGCTGTTTCCGCAGCTGCCGGACTTCCTGCAGCGCTACCCGGAGATCGAACTGGACGTCAGCGAAGGCGACCGCTATGTCGACCTGCTGCGCGAAGGCGTGGATGCAGCGTTGCGGGTGGGGACGCTGGCCGATAGCGATCTGGCGGCGCGCCGGTTGACGATGCTGCGCGAGGTGACGGTGGCCTCGCCAAGCTATTTGCAGGTCAGGGGCGCGCCGGGCAGCATCGATGCCCTGCAGGACGGCCACCAGATGGTCGGCTATCGCTCCAGCGCCACCGGCCAGCTGATTCCGCTGGAGTTCCAGCAGGGCGGGCAGGTACGCTACGTGCCGCTGCCGGCGCGGGTGCGTGTGTCCGGTGCGGATGCGTTCCTCGGCGCCGCGCTGGCGGGCCTGGGCATCATCCAGGCTCCGCGCTACCGGATGGACCCGTATATCGCGCGCGGGCAGCTGGTGGAGCTGTTGCCGGACGCGCCGCCGACCCCAAGCCCGTTGAGCCTGGTCTACCCGCGCAACCGCACGCCGTCGCCGCGCTTGCGGGTGTTCATCGACTGGGTGGCCGGCATCACAGCGCGTGCAGCGGCCCCTGCATGCGATGGAAACTGCCATCGGTGGCGGTGAACCAGGCCAGCGAATGCCCGCACGCGAAGTCATCGACATGCACGACCGTAGCGCCATCGGCTTCCTGCCACGAAATGGCATAGACCCCGTCGCTGATCTGCTGCCACTCGCAGGCGGCTTCACCCTGCGCACCGGCATAGGCGCCGGAGACGATGGCGTACTGCACGTGGCGGCCATCGGCGCTGTAGACATTGTCGGCGGCCAGGCCGTCATAGCGGACGCGGAAGCGGCGGCCGGCGAACACGGGAAGGTCAGCGGCGGTGTTCATCGGATCGCCACCGGGTTGATGTTCACCTGGGTCGAGCCGACATACAGCGGTTGGCCGAGCACGAACAGGAATTCCCAGGCCTTGTCGCGCACCAGGGCACGGCTGTCGATCAGCTCCAGGTTGTAGATGCCGCGCTTGGCCAGCATGTACTGGTTGACCGGAAATTCCTCGGCACCGTCCGGGTTCGGGTAGACCTCCGAGGCCCAGGTGTCGCCACCGAAGGCGACGATGCCCTGGTCGGCCAGCCACTTCGCCGCCTCCATGCCGATGCCCGGTTCCACTTCCAGGAACTGTTTGTCGTCCTTGCCGATCAGTTCCAGCCAGCCGGTGTTGAACAGCACCACGTCGCCCTTGCGCAGGCTCAGGCCCTGCTTCTTCAGCACGGCCTGGATGTCTGCCACGGTGAACTCGGTGCCACCGGGCACGATCGCCTTGCCGTAGTACGCGGTCATGTCCAGCACGACGCCGCGGGTGACCATTGGCGGCACCTTCTCGACGCCGAGCTTGCGCACACCGTCCACGGTGACGAAGTCGGCGGCCTTGTTGCCGTTGTAGTAGACGTTGTCGATGCCGATATGGCCGATACCGTTGAGCTGGGTGCCAACGCCGGTCCAGGCGTTCACCAGTTCATCGTTGAAGGTGAACCTGTTGGGGCCCAGCGATTTGCCGGCCTGCTGGCCGACCTGAACGTTGTACAGGCGGAAGCTGCGGTGGCGGAACGCGGGCAGGTTCTTGTCCACCGGCACCGCCAGCGGATAGGTCTTGCCGGTCCTGACCAGCGAGACCGCGTGCTTGACCACGTCGGCGGTCAGCAGGTTGGCCGCGCCGATCTCGTCGTCGGCGCCGTAGGCGGAGGGATACCAGTCCTCGGCGGTGGCCTGGAAGGACAGCGGCAGGGTGGCCAGCGCAAGCGCGGCCAGGGTCTTCATCTTCATGGCAAAGCTCCGGTAACTGTCAGACCGTCGCGGCGGCGCGGGCATGGGCCGGGAAGTGCGGCAGCACGTACTCGGCGATTTCGTGGAAGGTTTCGGCCAACGGCCGTTCGTTGCGGCGGAACTGCAGGCCGATGTGGTCGACACCGGCTGCCTGCATGGCGTGCAGCTCGGCCAAAAGGGCGTTGCGGCCGCCACGCAGGCCGAAGCGCCAGCGCTGCAAGGGGGCATCAGCATCGGCCACCAGGTCCAGGTGGATGAAGCTGGCATACGGCTTGTTGCCGGCCACGGCGCGCCAGGCCGCCACGCGCTGCGCATGGTCCTGTGGCGTGCCCGGGTAGGCCAGGCAGCCATCCATGTGCTGGCCGATCCACGCCGGTTGCTGCTGGGCCAGGCCGGCCACGAACAGCGGCAGGGCCGGGCCATCCGCGGGCAGCACGTCCAGGCCCTGCGGCAGGTGCGCGGCGGCGCCTTCGCGCAGCAGTGCGATGTGCTCGCGGAAGCGGTTGCCACGGCTGTCGAAGTCGCGGCCGAACAGCGGGTACTCCACCGGGCGGTCGCCACTGGCTACGCCCAGCAGCAGGCGGTCTCCGCTCAGCCGCTGCACGCTGCGCGCTGACTTCAGGGTCAGCAACGGCTCGCGGATCGGCAGCACCACCGCACCGGTACCCAGCAGGATGTGCTCGGTGATGCCGGACAGGTAGCCGAGGTAACTGAACACCTCGAATACCTGCGCCGCATCGCCGAAGGCCGGGTCGTACACGGGCACGTCGCGTACCCACAGCGCACGGAAGCCGAGGCGGTCGGCTAGCCGTGCCAGTTCCGCATGGCGCTGCAGGTCCGGTTCGCCGGGCAGGCGTCGCGCGGCGCGTCGTGCCTGTTCGCCCAGCGGCGTCCAGTCATTGTCCAGCGGTGCTTCGACGCCGATGCTGAAGCCACCGGCCTGCAGCCGCGTCAACGCACTACCCATGGCGAGGCTCCTCAGTCCCAGGCCGGGGCCAGGCCCGGCGGATCGACTTCGCGGCCGTTGCGGTCAAGCGCGGCGATCGCGGCCATGTCATCGGCATCCAGGTGCAGGTCCTGGGCGAGCAGGTTGCTGGCCAGGTTCTCGCGCTTGGTCGAGGACGGGATGACCGAGTAACCCCGCTGCAGGGCCCACGCCAGCGCGACCTGGGCCACGGTGGCCTGGTGCTTGTCGGCGATGGCGGCCAGCACCGGGTCCTTCAGCACCTTGCCGTAGGCCAGGGTCATGTAGGAGGTGACGGTGATGCCTTGTTCCTGCAGGAAGGCAGTCAGTGCCGGGTTCTGCAGGTAGGGGCTCAGTTCGATCTGGTTGGTGGCGATCTCGCCGGCGCCGACCACCTCGATGGCCTGCCGGGTCAGTTCGATGTTGAAGTTGGACACACCGATCTGACGGGTCAGGCCCAGCGATTTGGCTTCGGCCAGCGCGGTCATGTACTCGCGCAGTTCAACGCCATTGCCCGGCGCCGGCCAGTGGATCAGCAGCAGGTCGACGTACCCGGTGCGCAGCTTGGCCAGGCTGTCGCGCAGGCTCGGGATCAGCTTGTCGGCGGCGTAGTTGTCCACCCAGATCTTGGTGGCCAGAAACAGCTGGTCGCGTGGCACGCCGGATTCGGCGATGGCCTGGCCGACCTCGGCTTCGTTGCCATAGATCTGCGCGGTATCGATCGCACGGTAGCCGACCTCAAGGGCGTTGCGCACCGAGTCGATGACGGTCTGGCCGGTCAGGCGGAAGGTGCCGACGCCAAAGGAAGGAAGGCTCATGATGGACTCCAGGGACTTCGTTGAGAGCCGGTGGGCTCGGGACAGGGCGAAGTGTGGGCGCTTTACATTTGTTGATTAAGCTGTGTATACGGGAAACGCTTTTGCGCCGAGGTAAAAAATGAAAACCACCCTGGATGAGCTGAAGGCCTTCGTGGCCGTGGTCGACAGTGGTTCGATCACGGCGGCGGCCGAGGCGCTGGAGCTGACCATCTCCGCCACCAGCCGCACCCTGGCGCGGCTGGAAGACAAGCTGCAGACCACGCTGCTGCGGCGGACCACGCGGCGGCTGGAGCTGACCGAGGAAGGCGCGGCGTTCCTGGAGTACGCGCGCACGATCCTGGCCACGGTGGACGAGGCCGAGGAACAGATGGCCGCGCGGCGGCTGCAGCCGGTCGGGCGCCTGCGCGTGGACGCCGCCACGCCGTTCATGCTGCATGTGATCGTGCCGTTGCTGGAGGGCTTCCGCGAGCGCTACCCGCAGGTCGAGCTGGAGCTGAATTCCAACGAGGGCATCACCGACCTGATCGAGAAGCGCACCGACGTGGCGTTCCGCATCGGTGTGTTGCGCGACTCGACCCTGCATGCGCGGCCGATCGGCCACAGCCGCATCCGCGTGGTGGCCAGTCCCGAGTACCTGCGCCGCCGCGGCACGCCAACGCGCGTGGAGCAGTTGCGCGAGCACGACCTGCTGGGCTTCACCCAGCCCAGTTCGTTGAACGAATGGCCGCTGCACGATGCCGATGGTGGGCCTTTCGTGATCGCGCCGGCGATCGCTTCATCCAGTGGCGAGACACTGCGGCAGATGGCGGTGGCCGGCCTGGGCATCGCCTGCCTTTCCGACTTCCTGACCCGCCAGGACCGGCGTGACAGCCGCCTGGTGCAGTTGTTCGCCAAGCAGACGCAGGAGGTGCGGCAGCCGATCAATGCGGTGTACTACCGCAACACCGCGCTGGCCGCGCGCATCACGTGTTTCGTCGACCACGTGACGCAGACGCTCGGCCAGCGTCCGTTTGACGAATAAGGTGGGGTAGAGCCGGCCGCTGGCCGGCTGCCGGAAGTGCATCAGTAGATCCACGCCCTGCGTGGATGGTGTTTTTCCGTCCGGCCAGCGGCCGGCACTATCGTTTGCGCAGCGCCCGCCGGTTGCCGATGTGAGCGAACGCCAGCAGCGCGCCACCACTGGCTGTCGCTACGCCATGCCAGAGCAGCGATTCCTTCAGCGGCAGATACAGAGAGGCCGACAGCAGCAGGATGGCGCCGGCGCAGGCCAGCCGCAGGGGCTGCCAGCGCCCGTGCCGGTGCACCCCGGCCGAGGTGCTCGCCAAGGCCAGCGAGGAGGCCAGCAGCGCGAACAGCCACTCCCAGCGCGACATCATCAGCAGCAATGTCATCGCGCCATGGCCGGGATGCTGGAACGAGCGCAGCGCCATCATCGCTGCCGGCACGAAGGCCAGCAGCAGGGGCTGGGCGATGCAGTGGGCGGCGCAGGCCAGGGACAGCCAGGCACCGGCAAGATCGAAGCGGGGGTGCCAGCGTGCCGAAGTTGGCGGCTGGGCCAGGGCCCTTGCGGGCGTCGTGGGGATATGGTCCATAATGTTACATAGTAACAATTGGAGACTCCCCCATGAAGCTTCCTGCTGTTCTATTCCTGCTGCTGGCTGCCAGCGCCGCACAGGCCCATGACATCCGCCAGCACGCGCCGCACGTGCATGGCCAGGCAACAGTGGATGTTGCGCTTGACCAGCAAACCCTGGAATTCGCCCTTCAGGCCCCCGGCATCGGCATCCTCAATTACGAGCGGCCGCCGGCCAATGCAGCCGAGCGGGCCGCGCTGGCACGGGCGACGTCATTGCTGAAGGGCGGCAACTGGGTCACCTTGCCCACCGCTGCAGAGTGCCGTCTGGCCACCGGTAAAGCCGATGCAGAGGGTTTCGACGCGACGGCCGCCGCGCCGCCGCCGGGACAGCACCGGCACGCAGGTTTCAGCGCGACGCTGCAGTACCACTGTGCCAAACCTGCCGAGCTGCGGGCGATCGTCGTGCGCTTGCCCGCGCTGTTCCCGGGCCTGCACGAAGTCATCGTCAACAGCGCAACCGCCAATGGCCAGAACCGCAGTGTGCTGACGCCCGACAACCTGCGCGTGGTGCTGGCACCGTGAGCGCGGCACCGGTGATCTCGCTGGAAGACGTGCAGTTCGGCTACGGCACGCGGCTGGTGCTGGACATCCCGCGGTTGTGGGTCGAGCAGGGCAGCAGCGTGTTGCTGCGCGGCATCAGCGGTGGCGGCAAAAGCACCCTGCTGGGCCTGCTGGCGGGCGTGCTGCTGCCCGGCAAGGGCCGTGTCGAGGTGGCCGGCCACGCACTGCAGGACATGGGGGGTGCGGCGCGGGATCGTTTCCGTGCCGACCAGTTGGGCGTGATCTTCCAGCAGTTCAATCTGCTGCCGTTCCTCACCGTGCGCGACAACATCGCGCTGGGCCTGCGCTTCTCGCGCCTGCGCAGCGCACGCATCAGCGGGCCGCTGGATGCCGAGATCGCCCGCCTGCTGCAGGCCCTGCAGCTCAATCCTGAGCTGATGCAGTGGCGGGCGGGTACGCTCAGTGTTGGCCAGCAACAACGCGTGGCGGCAGCGCGCGCCCTGATCGGCCGTTCGACGTTGCTGCTGGCCGATGAGCCCACCTCGGCGCTCGACCGCGAAGCGGCGACCGCCTTCCTGCAGCTGATGTCCGCGCAGTGCCAGGCGGCCGGCACCACGGTGCTGGTGGTCAGCCATGACGACAGCCTGCAGCCGTTGTTCGACCGCACCATTTCACTGTCCGAGATCAACCAGGCAGGTGCCGGCCATGCTTGAGCTTGCCTGGGCCAGCCTGCGCAGCCGCGCGTTGAGCGTGGGCCTGACCGTGCTGGTCATCACCCTCAGCGTGGTGCTGCTGCTGGGCGTCGAGCGTGTACGCACGCAGGCGCACGAGGGGTTTGCCAGCACCGTATCGGGCACCGATCTGATCGTCGGTGCGCGTTCGGGACCGGTGAACCTGCTGCTGTATTCGGTGTTCCATATCGGCGACCCGACCAACAACGTGTCCTGGCAGTCCTACCAGGAGCTGTCCGCATTGCCGCAGGTGAAGTGGTCGGTGCCGTTGTCGCTGGGCGATTCCTGGCACGGCTACCGGGTAGTGGGTACCACTGGCGGCTACTTTGAACACTATCGTTATGGTTCCGGCCACGCGCTGGCCTTTGCACAGGGGCGGCCCTTCGATGATCTGTATGACGCGGTGATCGGCGCGGAGGTGGCTCGCGCGCAGCAGGTCGGCCTCGGCGACGAGATCGTGCTGGCGCACGGCACCGGCGCGGTCACGCTGGCCACGCATGCCGACAAGCCGTTCCGCGTTGCCGGCATCCTGCAGCGCACCGGCACGCCGGTGGATTCGTCGCTGCTGGTCTCGCTGCCGGCCATCGAGGCGATCCATGTTGACTGGCGATCGGGCGTGCAGCTGCGCAGCCAGAGCGTCAGCGCCGAGCAGGCGCGCCACCTGGACCTGACCCCGACCAGCATCACCGCCTTCATGCTCGGCCTGAACTCGCGCATCTCCACGTTCTCGGTACAGCGCAGGATCAACGAGCATCCGGACGAGGCGATGCTGGCGATCCTGCCCGGCGTGACCCTGCAGCAGCTGTGGCAGTCGCTGGGCACCGCCGAGCGAGCCCTGCAGCTGATCAGTGCAATGGTGGTGCTGCTGGGCATGGTCTCGCTGGTGGCGCTGCTGGTCTCCACCCTGCAGGAGCGGCGGCGCGAGATGGCCATCCTGCGTGCCACCGGTGCGCGACCGGGCTACATCGCTGGCCTGCTCGTGGTGGAGGCGGTGGCGACCAGTGCGGTGGCCTGCGTGCTGGCCCTGTCGCTGCTGGTGGTCGCCAGCATTGCCGGGCGCGGCTGGGTACTGGCCACCTTCGGTCTGTCGATCACCCATGTCTGGCCGGATGGCCGTGAACTGGCATGGGCTGCGGGCGTGCTGCTGATCAGCGCCGTAGCCGGGCTGGTGCCGGCGTTGCTCGCTTACCGGCGCACCTTGGCCGATGGCCTTTCACCGGGAGGCTGAGCATGCGATGGATGCGGGTAGTGGCAATGGTGCTGGCGCTGGCCGCCTGTGAGCGGCCGGTGGATACCGGCGTACAGGCCTTGCCACCCTCGCCGGTCGTCGACCGCGATGACCCTGCAGGCGCTGTGGAGCAGGAGCTGGACTGGTTGCAGATGATGCCCAAGGACGAGCTGGCCGCGCTGGAGCGGGGCGAGGGCCCGGAGGTCGAGCACAACGGCAACCGGCGCATGCCGCAGTTCGGTACCTTCCGCACGGTGGACACGGTCCTGCAGCGGCCGGTGCGCCTGCCGGGTTACGTGGTGCCACTGGCCAACGCGCAGGACGGGCGGCTGACCGAATTCCTGTTCGTGCCGTACTACGGCGCCTGCATTCACGTGCCACCACCGCCACCGAACCAGATCGTGCACGTAGTGCTGCCGCGCCCGATCGAGATGCCGGACATGTACTCACCGTTCTTCCTGGCAGGCACCCTGCGCGCCGAACGGTTGGATGACGATCTGGCCGGTTCGGCCTACACCATGCGTGACGCACAGCTGAGGCCCTATGAACCGTAGTCACCTGTTGCTGGCGGTGGGATGCCTGTGGTTGGCAGGCTGTACGGCGCCGGGCGGCGATGCCGTGGTGGTCACGCCGCAGGACAAGCCGGCGCCCTCCGCCACGGCCGAAGCCCCCATCGACCGTTGGGACGCGTTGCGACCCGACGAAGTGACCTACCAGCGCCCACCCCCGCAGATCGGCCTGTCACGCAATGGCATGGAGGGCGTGGGTGGCCTGATCGACGACACCGGCTCGGGCACGCCACCGGGGCTGGAGATCGACCATTCCAGCCCGGACCGGGCCAAGCAGTTCGGCTCCTCGCGCGTGGTCGACGCTGTCGACGGTCGCGCGGTGGATCTGGATGGCTACGTGGTGCCGCTCGGCACCAACGATGCCGGCCTGGTCGATGAACTGCTGTTCGTGCCGTTCTACGGCGCGTGTATCCATGTGCCGCCGCCGCCGCCCAACCAGATCATCCACGTGACCCTGGCGACACCGATCGCGCTGGGCGATCTGTGGGATCCGTACCGGCTTGCCGGCCGCCTGCAGGTGAAGCGTTTCGACGCGGACATCGCCAGCGCGTCCTACGATGCCGCGGCAGCCACGCTGACGGCGATCCGCAACTGATGCGCAGGCGATGGCTCATGGCTACCGCGGTGCTGCTGGGCGCGGTGGTGCTGCTGGTGTGGTGGCAGCGGCAGCGCGCCCCCATCGCGCCACCGGCGGTCGCGTTTCCGGCGCCTTCTTCCGACGCCAGCCAACGCATCGAACAGCGCCTGGGTGATGACCCCGCGTTTCGCAACGACGTGCTGTTCCTGCTCGCGGCAACATTGCGCGACCG
This sequence comes from Stenotrophomonas sp. Sm10, assembly GCF_030985515.1. Classification (NCBI taxonomy): domain Bacteria; kingdom Pseudomonadati; phylum Pseudomonadota; class Gammaproteobacteria; order Lysobacterales; family Lysobacteraceae; genus Stenotrophomonas; species Stenotrophomonas sp. Sm10. Next base: position 15,210 of record NZ_JAPTFO010000063.1, on the reverse strand, counting down.
CTGCCAGCCGGCGCAGGCGGGGCTGCTGGCGCGCATGGCCAATCGTGCATCGCTGCCGGTGCTGGCGGCAGTCAGCGCGGTGACCCAGCAGGACCCATCGCTGGACCGGCCGATCTACCAGTACATTCAGCACCGCGCCGATGCGACGCCGTGCGGGCAGCCGCTGCAGATGCCGTTGGCCGGTGGGCGCAGCATGGCGGTGGATATCGAACAGTACGCGCGCACGTTCCCGGACAGCTACTTCGAGCCGCAGCGCAGCAGCGAGCCGCGGGATTTCGGTGGACTGCCGTTGCAGCAGCGTGCCGGCAATGCCTGCAACAGCGTGGTGTATTCGGTGCTGCCGCTGGGTGGCGCCGACTGGCGGTGCAGCAGCCTGCGCGCGAATGCCCGTGCGCGGGTGCGCGGCCTGTGCGAGGACGAACTGCGGCGCCAGCACGGTGGCATCGGCGGCGAGCTGGACGCCGCCGTGGGGCAGGGCATGCAGAGCGCGGTGGTGTCGGCGGTTGCCGCGCTGCCCGAAGACTGCCGGTGAGCGTCTACCCGCAGTGCCAGGCCACCCCTGGCCCGCTTCAGTAGAGCCAGGCCATGCCCGGCTGGCGGCGCAGTCGAGCAAGCCCGCCTCTACAAAAGCTGAATCGGTGGGCTTTGAAGGTCATAACTATACAGGACATCCGGTATAGTTATGACCGTACTCCACCCCACCAGGTTCTCCCATGGCTTTGTCCCAGCCCCTGGCCGGTGCTCCGGCCCTGTCGCGTGCCCGTCGCTGGGCACTGCTGTTCACCGTCGCCGCCGGCCTGCTGCTGGTCACGCTCGACAACTCCGTGCTCTACACCGCACTGCCCACGCTGACCGAAGAACTCTCGGCCAGTGCCGGCCAGGCGCTGTGGATCATCAACGCCTATCCGCTGGTGATGGCCGGTCTGCTGCTGGGTGCGGGTACGCTGGGCGACCGCATCGGTCACCGGTGCATGTTCCTGATCGGCCTGGTGGTGTTCGGCGTCGCCTCGCTGGCAGCGGCGTTCGCTGACTCCGCAACGCAGCTGATTGCCGCGCGTGCATTCCTGGCGATCGGTGCCGCAGCGATGATGCCGGCCACGTTGGCGTTGATCGGACTGAGCTTCCACGAAGAACGCGAACGCAACATCGCCATCGCGATCTGGGGTTCGGTCGCCATTGTCGGTGCGGCGCTCGGCCCGATCATTGGCGGCTGGCTGCTGCAGCACTTCTGGTGGGGCTCGGTGTTCCTGATCAACGTGCCGGTGGTGGTGGTCGCGTTCGTGGCCACGCTGCTGCTGGCGCCGGAAGGACGGCGCGACACCTCGCGGCCATGGGACCTGGTGTCGTCAGTGCTGGCATTGGCTGCACTGTCCGGCCTGGTGCTGGCGATCAAGTCGCTGATCGCCACGCCGCCCTCATATGCGCTGGGCGCAGGCGCGCTGGTGTTGGCCGTCATCAGCGGTGCGGCGTTCGCGCGCCGCCAGCAGCAGCTGCCGTACCCGCTGCTGGACTTTGCGATCTTCCGTAATCCGGCGTTCCTGGCCGGCACGCTGTCGGCGGTGTTCACCCTGTTCGCGATGGCCGGCCTGCAGTTGGTCACCACGCAGCGCTTCCAGCTGGTGGCAGGTTTCACGCCGCTGCAGGCGGGCCTGCTGGTGTCGGTGGCGGCACTGGGCAGCCTGCCCAGTGCGCTGCTCGGCGGCAGCATCCTGCACCGGGTTGGCCTGCGCCCGCTGATCTGTGGTGGCCTGGCCGGAGGTGCGCTGGGCGTCGGCGTGGTGGCGTTCGGTTTCCCGCACGGCCTTGGTTGGGTGGTGGCTGGCATGGCCATCACCGGCTTCGGTATGGGTTCGGCCATCTCGGTGGCGTCCACCGCCATCCTCAACAACGTGCCGGCGCACCGTGCGGGCATGGCCTCGTCGGTGGAAGAAGTGTCCTATGAGTTCGGTGGCCTGCTGGCGGTGGCGATGCTGGGCAGCCTGAGTGCCGCAATGTACAGCGCGTTCCTGCCGGTCTCGGCCGATATGCCCGCGCTTGCCCGCGAGGGTTTCACCCAGGCGCTGCATGCCGCGCGCGAGAGCGGGCAGGGCGAGTGGTTCGCACTGGCTGCGGCCGCGTATGACCGTGGCTACCAGATCGTGCTGCTGGTGATCACGGCGGTGCTGGCGCTGGGTGCGGCGATCATCGCGCGCCTGCTGCGCGGCCGCGTCGGCAGCCGCGAGGCCGCGGCCGATCGCGTAAAATGAAGCGATGAGAACCAGCAAGCGCGATCGCATCCTCGACGCCGCCGTCAACGTGATCAATCGTGACGGCGTGCGCGCGGTGACCTTCGAGTCGGTGGCGGCCGAGGCCAAGCTGACCCGCGGCGGCCTGCTGTACCACTTCCCGTCGCGCGAGGCGCTGCTGCGCGGCATCGACGAGCACCTGGTGCAGGCCTGGGAGACGTCGATGGAAGCATTGCTGGGCAAGACCGCCGAGCAGGCCACTGCGTTGGAGCGTTACCAGACCTTCGTGCGCGTGTCTGCCCAGAGCGCCACCCGTGCCGAGCTGATGTTCATGCTCGAATCGGCCGACCCGGACGGCGAAGAGCGCCCGTGGGGACCGGCGGTGCGTCGCTGGGCACCGCTGCCGCCGGAGGCGGGTACAGCGGAAGACAGCGCAGCGCTCGACAATTTCGTGGCGCGGCTGGCCGCCGATGGCCTGTGGATCTACGAGGCGATGTACCAGGGCCAGCTGGATGCAGGCGTGCGCGCCCGTGTTGCCGAGCGCATCGCCGGGCTGTTGGCGAAGTCTGACGGATCACCGCACTTGTAGAGTCGATTGTCAGTCGACTGCTCTTCGCTCAGACAACGAAACCCCGCGCTTCGCGCGATAGTCGACTGACAGTCGACTCTACCGCTCGCGCGTCTGCCCAGCCTGCGCGGCGCTCGCGGCCAGCCACGCCCTCGGCGATACCCCCAATCGCTTGCGGAACGCCTTCGACAGCGAGGCGGTATCGGCAAACCCCACCTCGATCGCCACCTGCTTGACCGCCACGCCTGCCCGCAGCTGCGCGCAGGCCAGGCTCAGCCGCCAGTCCAGCAGGTAGCTGGCTGGCGTTGCCTGCATCACGTCCTTGAACACGGCCGCGAACGCGCTGCGCGACATGCCGGCGGTCGCGGCCATGCGCGGCAGCGTCCATTCGTCCTGCGGTGCCTGGTGCATCGCCACCAGCGTGCGTGCCAGCCGCGCATCGGACAGCCCCCGCATCAACCCGTGGCTGACGCCGGCTGCATCCGGGTGGTCGACCACCCAGCGCAGGATCTGGATCAGCGCCACCTCGAACAGGCGGTTGGTCAGCAGCCGTGACCCGCAGCGCTGGCGATCGGCTTCGGCGAACAGCAGCTGCAGGGTGTCATCCAGTTCGGTGATCGCGGCCAGCGGCACCACCATCACCGGTGGCAGCGACTGCACGATCGGATTGCGCGAGCCACCATCGAAATCCAGCGTGGCACAGGTGAAATCCGGGCCGTCCAGCGGAGCGTTGAAGAACACATGGTGCAGCGGCTGCGGATACAGCAGGAGGCTGGGTGTATCGATCTTCAACCGGGGCAGCGTGCTATCGCCCCCAGGATGACGGACTTCCATCTCACCCTGGCGCAGGATGTGCAGGAACGCACGACCGGGCTGCGGCTCGAAGACATGCTGCCCGCACAGCGGGCCACTGTGGAACAGGGCCGCCTGCACCCGGAAGCGTTCCAGCAGAGAGGAGAGTCGATCTGGCGCAGGGGTGGCGGCGCGCATGCTCATGGACGTATGGACAACATATGTAGCGAATTGAGGATGTTGCGTCCAGGGAGTCTACCTAGGATGAGCGGGTCGTCCAATCCCGGGCGCTTTCCCAAGGAGATCCACCATGTCCCGTGTCCCCCTGATCGATGCCGCCAACACCACCGCCGACCGCCAGGCCCTGCTGGGCCAGGTCCACGCTGCCTTCGGCGCCACCCCGGCCATGTTCCGCGCCGTGGCCAACTCGCCGGCTGCCCTGGAGAGCATGTGGGGTTCGTTCGGCGCGCTGGGCGGCGGTCGCCTGTCGCCGCTGCTGGGCGAGCAGATCGCCGTGGCCATCGCCAACCGAAACGCCTGCGAGTACTGCCTGGCCGCGCACACGGCATTGGGCCGCAAGGCCGGCGCCAGCAGCGAGCAGATGGCTGCCGCGCAGATCGGCCAGTCCAGCGACCCGGCCACTGCGGCGGCGCTCGACTTCGCGTTGAAGGTGGTCGAGCAGCGTGCGCAGATCGCCGACGGCGACGTGCAGGCGCTGCGCGCGGCTGGCTTCGATGATGAGCAGGTCGTCGAGATCCTCGCGCATGTGGCGCTCAACCTGTTCACCAACTACGTCAACGTGGCGTTCGACGTGCCGGTGGACTTCCCGAAGGTCGCGCTGCGCTGAGGTGTACCGGGCCGGGGGACGCAGTGCTCCCGGCCATCCTCAGCGGGCGTGGCCGTCGTGCGCCTGCAGCCGCTCCGGATGGGTATACACATTGAACCCGCTTTCCCGCGCGAACCCGACCAGGCACAGGCCGGCGCTGCGGGCCAGATCGATCGCCAGCGCGGTCGGCGCGGACACCGCCGCCAGCACGCTGGCGCCGGCGCGCACTGCCTTGCTGACCATCTCGTAGCTGGCCCGGCTGGAAATCACCAGCAGGCCGCCTTCGATGGCGTGTTCGTTGTGGTGCAGGGCACCGATCAGCTTGTCCAGTGCATTGTGGCGGCCCACGTCCTCGCGTACCCAGCCGATGCGCCCACTGGCGTCGGCCCAGGCCGCGGCGTGGATCGAGCCGCTTGCCGCATTCATCGGCTGGTGCTGCGCCAGGCTGGCCAACGCCCGCTGCAGGGCGGTGGCGGAATAGCTGCGGCGCTCGCGGATATGCGGCAGTGGGCGCAGCACTTCTTCCAGCTGGCGCGTGCCGCACAGGCCACAGCCACCACGGCCGGGCAGCAGGCGCCCCTTGTCGGGGTCGAGGTTTGCGCCGGGCGCAGCCTCGTCCACGGTCATCTGCAGCTCGACGCCTTCCAGCTGTGGGTGGATATCGATCGACAGCAGCTGCGAGGGCGCGCTGATCAGGCCTTCGCTGAGCGAAAATCCGAGTGCGAAGTCCTCCAGATCACAGGGTGTGGCCATCATCACGGCAAAGGCGGCATCGTTGTAGCGCAGGGCCACCGGCACTTCCTCGGCCACCACGTCGACCTGCTGCTGTTGCGTGCCGCCGCGCCAGCGCTGCAACGGGCGTTGGGCGGTGCCGGCAGGCGGGGTGTGCGGCGGGATCGAATCAGGCATGCAGCGCGTCCGGACAAGGGAGAAACGCGGGCGGGCCACCGCCTGCGGTTTCGAGGATAGCGCAGTGGTCGCGCGCAGACGCGGCTGTAACCGTTGCCATGGCAGGTTGTGCTGAAAACAGCCTGTGCCCTCTGGCGAAGCGCCGCGGGCCGTGCTTGACTTTGCGGCTGGTCGTGCCACTGAATGCACCGCCGGACCGCGTTGTGCCGTTCGTTGCTGCGTTCCTTCCGCCAGGTTCCCGAACATGTCCGAGCAGAAACCGCCGCGCTACAAGCCCTACAACCAGCCGGCCGGAGGCTGGGGTGCCGCTGGTGCCACCGCCAAGGTGCTGCTGCAGCAGAGTGTGATCGGCAAGGGGTCGAAGGCGCTGCTGGCGATGAACCAGCCCGGTGGCTTCAAGTGCCCCAGCTGTGCGTTCCCCGATGCCGACGAACGCAGGAAGCTGGAGTTCTGCGAGAACGGCGCGAAGGCACTGGCCTGGGAAGCCACGCAGTTCCGTGCCGGTCGTGAGCTGTTCGCCCGGCACACCGTGACCGAGCTGATGGCGCAGACCGACTACTGGCTGGAGATGCAGGGGCGGCTGACAGAGCCGATGCGCTACGACGCTGCGACCGATCACTATGTGCCGTGCAGCTGGGACGATGCCTTCGCACTGATCGGCCGTCACCTGCGGGCACTGGACAGTCCTCACCAGGCCGAGTTCTACACCTCCGGGCGCACGCCCAACGAAGCGGCGTTCCTGTATTCGATCTTCGTGCGCGAGTTCGGCACCAATAATTTCCCGGACTGCTCGAACATGTGCCACGAGCCGACCAGCCGCGGGCTGCCGCCGGCCATCGGGGTGGGCAAGGGCACCATCGTGCTGCAGGATTTCGATCACGCCGAGGCCATCTTCGTGATTGGCCAGAACACCGGCACCAATTCGCCGCGGATGATGAGCAACCTGGTGGAGGCACGCAAACGCGGCATTCCGATCGTGGCGGTCAACCCGATGCCCGAGCGCGCGCTGATCCGCTTCGCAGAGCCGCAGGACGTGGTGCAGATGGCCACGTTCGGTTCGACAGAGATCAGCAGCGAGTTCGTGCACATCCGCATCGGCGGCGACCTGGCCCTGATCAAGGGCATGATGAAGGTGATGTTCGAGCGCGAGGCGCAGGGTGAGCGTGTGCTCGACCATGCATTCCTCGCCGAACACACGGTGGGCCTGGTGGCGCTGCGCGACGACGTGATGGCGCAGGACTGGGATCAGATCGTACAGGTGTCCGGCATTTCGCAGGCGCAGATCCGTCGCTGTGCGGAGATCTACATCCGCTCCAATGCCACCGTGATCTGCTACGGCATGGGGCTGACCCAGCACCAGTACGGCTCGCGCCTGCTGCAGCAGGTCGCCAACCTGCTGTTGCTGCGTGGCAACTTCGGCAAGCCCGGTGCTGGCATCGGGCCGATCCGGGGCCATTCCAATGTGCAGGGCGACCGCACTGTCGGCATCGATGAAAAGCCGAAGCCGGCCTACCTGGACCGCGTGCAGCAGGTATTCGGCTTCGATCCGCCGCGCGAGCATGGCCATCACGTGGTCGAGTCGATCGAGGCGATGCTGGATGGCAGTGCCAAGGTGTTCATCGGCCTGGGTGGCAACTTCATTCATGCGGTGCCTGATACACCGCGCGCGTACGAGGCAATGCGCGGCTTGGACCTGACCGTGGGCATCGCTACCAAGCTCAACCGTGGGCATCTTGTTCATGGCCGCGATGCGCTGATCCTGCCGGTGGTGGCGCGCTCGGAGCGCATCCTCACGCCGGCCGGCGAGCAGTTCATCACCATTGAAGACGCGATGTCCAATGTGACCGCCTCGCGGGGCGTACTCGAGCCGGTCAGCCCCGATGTATTGCCCGAGGTCGAGATCGTCTGTCGCATGGCGATGGCCACGCTGCCACGCAGCAGGGTCGACTGGGCAGGCTGCATGCACGACTACGCACACATCCGTGAGTTGATCGCGGCCGTGTACCCGGAGATCTACACCGGCTTCAACCAGCGCATCCAGCAGACGCACGGCTTCCATCTGGATATCCCGCCGCGTCGCCGCGTCTGGCCCACGCCCAATGGCAAGGCCAACATCCTGGTGATGCCTGGCCTGGACGTGGATGATCCGGTTCACGACCCCGACATGCTGCGGCTGGCCACCGTGCGCTCGCACGATCAGTACAACACCACCATCTACAGCTATAACGATCGCTATCGCGGCGTGTACAACGATCGCATGGTGCTGTTCATGAACATCGAGGACCGGCTGGCGCGCGGGCTGCGGAAGGAGGCGCTGGTCAGCTTGGAGACGATCAGCAGTGATGGCGTGCAGCGACGCATCGAAGGCTTGACCGTGCTCGATTACCCGATGCCGCGCGGCGCGCTGGCCGGCTACTACCCCGAACTGAACCCGTTGCTGCCGCTGGATTACCACGACCGGATCAGCGGCACCCCCGCAGCCAAGTCGATCCCGGTGCGGATGCGGGCGATGCCGGCGGTCACCTAGCAGTGGATCAATCCAGTCCTATGGGCTTCCGGCATGTGGATTGGGTTCATCCAGCGCAAAGGAGCAACGGAAATAGTTGGCGGTATCCCGCCAGGCGCCAACGATCGGTTCCTGGATCTGCGCCAGCAGTTCACGGGCCTTGACGGGATCGTTGGCCTGGCAGGCGAAGTACGCGAATGATTGCAGGTTCCATGGCGAGGGATAACGTGACAGCACGTCTTCGAAGCCGCGTTTCATGGTCGGCCAGTTCACTTTCGACTCGGTGAACAAACGGTCCTCGTACTCCCGCTGCGAGGCGACCCAGTAGATACGGGCGTACAGCATGTATTGGTCCTGCGGTGGGGCCGCAGCCATGACCCTGCGTGCATAGGCTTCCAGGCCAGCCGGATCGCCGCCCCACTTCGGAGCGAAATAGCGCACGGCAGCAAAGTAGAGCGGGAAGTAGCCCGGATAGCGCGCGATGCCTTCGTCATGCAATGCGAAGAAGCGGTCTGCATCCCAACTCTGTTCGATTGCCCGGTGTTCCATCGACTCGTACCAGTACGGGTCCGTGCTGGCGATGTCCTTGTACTTCAGCAGGTAGTCAACGGCCTGCTGCTGCAGCGCCTTGAACGGTGCCCAGTCCTCTTCCTTCACCGTATTTGCATAGCCGGGGCCGCGGATGCTCCAGCCTTGGCGGCTGAGCATCTCAGCCATGGCCAGGCGCGCCGACGGCGACCTGGGGTAGCGCGAGATCCATGCCTGCACGAGTTTCTCGCGACCCTGCCAGTAGGCCGGGTCACGGTTGCTCATGCTGAAGGCATAGCCGATGCCAACGTAGTACGCCGAGAGCTTCCAGACACCGCTGCTGAAGTAGCGATCCGTATCCCGGTAACGACTGGCGAGTTGCTCCAGTCTGGCGAAATCCTGCTTCTCCAGCAGTTGCTTTGCTTGCCGGGAGACTTCGGCGCGTTCGCTTGCTTCATCTTCACCGGATGCACCGGCGTGGGCGATGGTCGCGCAATACAACAACAGCATCACAAGCAGTGTTCGCATGAATCCATTCATGGGAGAAACTCCGTGTCAGGGACAGGGGCATGGCAAGGCAGTGGGCCACGATCGCCATCTCGCCATAGCAGGGGCCGTCGCGCAAGTCGGCAGCGTGGCTGCCAGGCGGGCGTGGGTGCTGCCACCCCATGCTGTGCAGTTGTGCATCGGCTATCATCGGCGGGTGAACCTGCCTGGCCTCATACTGCGATGGATGCTGCTTGTTGCCCTGGTGCTGAATGCACCGGCGCTGGCGCTCGCCGCGTCTTCCTACAGCGGTCCGGCCAGCCAGGACCATTGCGTGGCACCGCACTCGGCCGGGATAGCTTCGGCGGGGTGTTGCGATGATGCAGGTCCGGCGGCTTGCCAGAGTGGCCAGTGCGAATGCCCGCCGGCGTGCTTGGGCATGTTGGCAACGCTGAACGGGACACCAGCCTCCCTTTGGCGCGGGGCGCCCGCTCCAGCCATTAGCCAGCAACGCGCGCCCCCGTTGATGCCGGATCCGTTGCGTCCCCCCATCGCGTGAATTCCCGCAGGCCTCAAGCGCCTGCCATGACTGTTCGACTTTCTCTCGACGCTACCTGCGCCTTCAATGCGTGGGTGGCGGGCCGCTTTGCCCGCCTCTGCAAAGGAATCACTCAATGAACCGTACTCTTTCCCTCGGCCTGCTGCTGGGCACCGTGCTGGCCACGACCGCCTGCGCTCGTGCCGCCGAAGAATCCTCCGCGGCACCGGTCGCCAGCGAAGCACCGGCACCGGCCCAGGCCAGCCCGGCCAAGATCGATCCAGCCTTGCCGGTCGCCATCGTGCACAAGACCGCCAGCTGCGGCTGCTGCGGCATCTGGGTCGACCACCTGAAGGCCGCCGGCTTCCAGGTCGATGTGCGCGACACCGATGACATGAATCCAATCAAGGTCCGCCTGGGCGTGCCGGTCGGCAAGGCCTCTTGCCATACCGCCGAGATCGGCGGTTACGTGGTCGAGGGTCACATCCCGGCCGAGGACATCAAGCGCCTGCTGGCCGAACGCCCGGCCGCGCGCGGGCTGGTGCTGCCCGGCATGCCAGCCGGTTCGCCGGGCATGGAAATGCCGGACGGCTACGTGCAGCCGTACACCGTCGAGCTGGTGCGCACCGACGGCAGCACCGAGCCGTTTGCCGAGCACGGTCAGGGCGGCTGATGGACGGAGGGTGCCGGTCGTCCTGACCGGCACTCTCCGACGCGTCTTGTGTAGAGCCGAGCCTATGCTCGGCTGTGTTTGGCCGGCAAGCTGAGCATGGGCTCGGCTCTACAGGATCAGCGTGCCGTGGCCGTTTCCTTGGCCAACTGCGCGTCGAACTTCTTCTCGGCCGCATCCGCGTAGGCTTTGCAGCTCAGTACGTTCTCGCTGGCGTTGCTGCCAGCAGCATAGTTCCAGTTGCTGGCGCCCGGATGCGGAGTCAGCAACAGGTCGCAGGGCAGGCCGCGCACCATGGCGAAGCTGCGTCGGTAGTCCTGGACCAGGCGGGGATAGCGGGCGTTGCCCTGGAGCTGGTAGCCCGGCGCGCTCAGACTGTCGGCATAGGCGATGCGCACCGGCTTGCCATCGCGGGTATCGGTCCAGGTCCAGGCAGTGCTGCCCGGGGTGTGTCCCGGCATGAAGTGCGCGGTGAACGCGATGCCGCCCACGTTGACCACCTCGCCATCCATGATGATGCGGTCGGGGCTGACCGGCGGAAAGGTGATGCTGTCGCCAAAGTGCAGGTCGTTGCTGCCACCGCGCGCCAGCAGCACCGCCGTTTCTGCATTGGCCGCCACATGCGCGCCGGTGCGACGCTTGAGCTCGGCGACCGGGCCGGCGTGGTCGGCGTGCGCATGGCTGAGCAGGATCAATCGCAGGTCCTGCGGGGCCACGTCGCGCAGCTTCATGTTGTCCAGCAGGTGACCGGCCATCTGCGGCATGCCGCCGTCAAGCAGCACCGCACCGTCGGCGGTCTGCACCAGTAGCGCGGTCAGATCCTCGGTGCCGATCTGCCAGGTGTGGTCGGCAATCTGCAGCGGTGCCATCGGCTGCAGCCATGAACTGTCCACCGTGTAGGCCCGGAGCTGGGGCAGCGGTTCGTCGGCGGCAGTGACATCAAAGGCAAGCGTGGCAGCCAGGGCGAGGGTAGTCAGGCAGAGGCGCATGGCAGAAAGGTGTCTGGACTGGGGCCGATGAAGCTAGCACGCGGGCCGCGCCGGCCGTTTCGCGAATAATTCATGGCTGCCATAAGCTCCGCCGCAGTCGATGCAGGGATTGTTCGCTTGCTGTGGATTGTGAATCCATCTCCACAGGCTGGAGCGCAGAATCGGCCGGGGCTAGCCTGCTTTCAGGCTCAAGGAGGTGGACCATGCATGTGCTCATGGTGATGCTGGGTGGCGTGCTCCTGCTAGGGGTGTTCCTGCTGTTTGGCCGCCTCTGGAGCGTGGGCACCTCGCAGCTGCCCACGGCGCTGATCGCCTTCATCGCCACCTGGCTGCTGGTGGCCGTGGCCAACATGTGGGTGGGGGTCAGCAGGGCCGGTTACGCAGTACGCGAAGAGCTGCCGATCCTGCTGCTGGTGTTCGCCGTGCCGGCGCTGCTGGCCGGTTTCGTGTACTGGCGCCTGGCGCGCTGAAGGAGTTGCATGAGTACCCGACTGCGCCTGCCCGCGCTGCGCCACCGCGATGGCCATCATGCCCGCGTGACCTACGAAGAACTGTTCTTCGACCTGGTCTACGTGTTCGCGGTCACCCAGCTCAGCCACCATCTGCTGCATCACCTGGACCTGGCCGGCGTGCTGCAGACCCTGGTGCTGTGGTTCGCGGTCTGGCTCGGCTGGCAATACGCGTGCTGGGTCAGCAACTGGTTCGACCCGGAGGCGCCGCGCATCCGGGGCCTGATGTTCGCCACCATGCTGCTGGCGTTGTTGATGTCCTCGTCCATTCCCGAGGCATTCGCCGATCGTGCGTGGATCTTCGCCGGGGCGTACGCCACGATGCAGGTCGGACGCACCGCGTTCGTGTTGCTGGAGGTCGGCCGTAACCATCCGTTGGCGCCGAACTTCCGCCGCATGCTGGCCTGGGTCAGCGTGTCGGCCTGCTTCTGGCTGGCCGGCGCGGCGGCCGAGGGCCACCTGCGGCTGGCACTGTGGGCGATGGCGGTGGCCTGCGAATACATCTCGCCGATGTTTGGCTTCGCGTTCCCGGGCATGGGTCGTTCGCACACTCGCGACTGGACCATTGAGGGGGGGCACCTGGCCGAACGCTGCCAGCTGTTCGTCATCGTCGCACTGGGTGAGACGTTGCTGGCCACCGGGGGTGTGCTCAGCGACGTCGAGCACTGGGACCTTGAAGTGGTATCGGCGGTGCTGGCCACCTTCGCCGGCACGATTGCCATGTGGTGGCTGTACTTCGGCATCTCCAGCCACGATGCCACAGAGGCCATCACCCACGCGGAAGACCCCGGACGGATGGGGGCAACTTCCATTATGTGCATGCATTGCTGATCGCCGGCATCATCGCCACCGCGGTGGGCAACGACCTGGTGATGGATCACCCGGAAGCGGCGGTGACGCCGTTATATGCAGCGGTGCTGGCCGCCGGGCCGTTGATCTACCTGCTTGGCAGCGCCCTTTACAAGCGCGTTGTGTACGGGCGCGCCCCGTATTCGCATCTGTTCGGTGCCATGGCGCTGGTCGTGTTGGGCGTGGTCTTGCCGCACAGCCATCTGCTGGCCGCCGGTTGGCTGACCAGTGCGGTGCTGCTGGCCGTGGGGTTGATGGATACGCGGTTGAAGCGTCGCCTGCAGCGGGCGTGATCCGTTGCGTCAGCAAAGCGCTCCAGCCGCCATCGAGCGCAAGCGCTGAGCAGTCGATTGACACTCGACTTCAGCACCGCTGCACAAGAAGTGCTGGCAGGCTAGGCCAGCGCGGCGGCCATCGCTGCAAGCTTGCCCACCGTGTTCATGTTGCGGGCAGTGCCTTGCTGGGCATAGGGCATCCGCAGGCGCGAGCCGGCCATGCCGTCTCCGTAATGGATGAAGATCTCGCGCGTGCCGAGTGCGAGCTGTTCGTCGCGCAGGCCGGTCACGCCGTCGAGCGGATCGGCGGGCGGGCTGCCGTCGAGGAACAGGGCGACCACACGGTTGCCGGCCGCCTGCGGAAATGGATTGCGCGCCACCACGCCGGCGATCTCGTTGGCCGAGCGCACCAGCACGCCCACCGGCTTGCCAGCATAGACCTTGAGCCGCTCGCCGAGGGCCTGGCGCACGCCCGCCTCGTCGAGCGAGCTGCGGAACACCACGTTGCCGCTGGCGATGTAGGTGCGGACATCGGCGAAGCCTGCGTCCTCGCACATCGCTACCAGTTCGCGCATCGGCAGCTTGCCGGTGCCGCCGACGTTGACCGCGCGCAGCAAGGCGACGTAGGCGTTCATGGCGTCCCCGCCTGCAGGCGGTCGTACATGCGTACCAGGTCAACCAGGGTGCGCGCGCCCATCTTGCGCATCACCTGCGCACGACGCACCTTGACCGTGATCTCGCTGACCCCGAGGTCAGCGGCGATCTGCTTGTTGAGGCGGCCGCGCACCACGCCATCGACCACCTCGCGCTCGCCCGCGCTCAATGAATCCCAGCGCTGCTGCAGGGCGCCCAGTACGTCGCCGTCGCGGCGGCGCTGGCGGTCGATCTCGATGCCCCTGTGGATGGCATCGAGCAGCTCCTGGTCACGGAAGGGCTTGGTCAGGAATTCGATGGCGCCGTCCTTGATTGCGTTGACACCCATGGCGATGTCGCCGTGGCCGGTGATGAACACCACCGGCAGCCGCAACCCATGGTTGCCCATCGTGCGGTGGAATTCCAGGCCGCTCTGGCCGGGCATGCGCACGTCCAGCACCAGGCAGGCCGGTGCGTCTACCAGGTCGTGTTCAAGGAACGCCTGGGTGGATGCAAAGGCGTGCACCCGCAAGCCCATCGATGCCAGCAGGTCTTCCAGCGCCGCGCGCACCGACGGATCGTCGTCGACCACATACACGATGGGTGCCGGATCGACGGCAGGGGTAGCGGGCCTACGCATGTTGGGCATCCGTGACGATGGGCAGGTCGAACACGAAGCAGGCACCGCCGCCTGCCGGCCGTTCGGCGCGGATCTGGCCGTCGTTGGCTTCGATCATCGAACGGCTCAGGCTGAGGCCCAGGCCCAGCCCGTGTGACTTGGTGGTCCAGAACGCATCGAAGACGCGTTCGGGATGGTCGGCGGGCAGGCCGACGCCACGGTCGCGTACGCTGAGGCTGACACGCTGGCCGTCGCGCCGGGTCAGCAGCGACAGACGCCGGTCGCCTGCGGGTATGGCTTCCATTGCATCCACTGCATTGAGGATCAGGTTGCCGATCACCTGCTGCACCTGCACGCGGTCGGCGTGTACCTGTGGCAGGTCGGGGTCCAGCAGCAGGGCCACGGCCACGCCATGCCGGTTCAGTTCGCTGCGCGACAGCGCCAGCATTTCCTCCACCGCCTGGTTCAGGTCGAAGGCGCGTCGTTCCGGTGCCGCGCCCTGGGTCAGACCGCGGATGCGGGCGATCACGTCACCGGCGCGGTGCGCGTCGGCGAGGATGCGGGCCACGGTCTGCCGGGCCTTGTCCACGTTCGGCGGGTCCTGCGCCAGCCAGCGCTGGCAGGCTTCGGCGCTGCTGGCGATTGCGGCCAGTGGCTGGTTGACTTCATGGGCGATGGAGGTGGTGAGCTCGCCTACGGTGGACGCGCGTGCCACCCGCAGCAGGCGGCCCTGCGCTTCCTGCACTGCGGCCTTGGCCGCTTCCATGTTCAGAGCGAGATAGGTGGTGATGCCGATCACCAGCATGCCGATCACCGAGTTGACCAGGCCGATGCGGTAGGTGCCGAAGCGGGTCAGGAAGAAGCTCAGCCCGGTCAGCGCGATGCAGGTAATGGCCAGGGTGATCAACCCGCGTGCGCCCATCACGCGCGATGCGGCCAGGATGACCGCCGCGTAGAAGCAGGCAGCGGCAACCGCGTAATCGGTGACGGTGTCGATCAGGAAGATCGCCGCCATCACGACGATCAGGGCCAGCAGCACCAGTGGGCGGCGGGGCGACAGCGATGGCATCGGGACGGCTCCCTGGCGTGGGCGGAAAGGATAGCAAAGCCGGTATTGGTGGATGCCCACCTTGGTCGGCGTGCTCCGGCGCGGTGGGTGCCGGCTCCTGGTAGGTGCCGACCGTTGGTCGGCACAGCAATTGAATGGCGGGGGCGATGAGGGTTTGTGCCGACCAACGGTCGGCACCCACCAAAGCGCTGCACGGTGCGTCCGGGGATCATGGGGTTT
>NZ_JAPTFO010000062.1:0-27075 GCF_030985515.1 Stenotrophomonas sp. Sm10 | reverse complement strand
GCGAGACCACCCAGCGGTTGATGTCGGCCAGCAGCCCGTGTTCTTCGGCGATGCCCAGGAACGCGGTCGGGCTCAGCAGTTCGCCATTGTGTTCCAGGCGCAGGTAGGCCTCATACAGCTCCAGTGGCTCGCCCTGCAGGTTCAGCACCGGCTGGTAGTGCAGCTGGAAGCCGTCGCCAGCCAGCGCCTCGCGGATGCGGGCGACCCAGCGCAGCACGCGCTCTTCCTCGACCCGGTCGGCGGCGGCCGGGTCGAAGATGCGGCAGGTGTTGCCCAGTTCGGCGGCGGCCTGCGTGCATTCGCTCGCGCGTGCCAGCACCTGGCCGATGCTGGCGATCTTCTCGCCCACCTGCACGCCACCGATGCTGACCGTTACCGTGGCCGAACGCGCGCCGATGCTGAAGACGTGTGCGGCGTAGGCTTCGCGGATGCGCTCGGCCAGCGCCACGGTCTGCGCGTAGGGCCCGGCCTGCAACACGGCAAAATTGTGTTCGCCGAAGCGGGCCAGTTGCGCGTCCGCGCCAACTACTTCGGCCAGCAGGCCGGCGAGGGCGCCGATCAGCGTATCGGCCGAGGCCAGGCCGATGTCCGGCAGCAGGCGCGCATAGTGGTCCGGCTCGATCAGCAGCAGTCCGAACTGGCCCTCGCTGCGCCCGGCCTGGGCCACTGCGCTTTCCAACTGCAGCATGAAGGTCGGTCGGTTGAGCAGGCCGGTCACCTGGTCACGCTGGCGCAGGTCCTCGACCTCGCGTGCCAACTCGGGATCGAACTCCATGCGGCGGCGGAGCACCACCTGCAGGCAGGATTCGCCCTCGTAGGTGGCGGCGGTGAATTCCATCGTCGCCGGGAACGCACTGCCATCCTGGTGGCGCGCGTCGAGCTGGTACTGCGGCGGCGGCGCTTCGCCGCGGCTGAGGCCCTTCAGCAGCTGCTTGAAGCCTTCCACGTGCTGCGCGGCAACCATGTCCAGCAGCGAGATGCCTTCGATATCGTCGAAATGCTCGTAACCGAACATCTCCAGGTAAGCGTCGTTGGCACGGATGTGCATGCCTTCATGCACGTAGGCGATGGGATCGCGCGAGGAGGCAATCAGCGCATCGCAGCGGCGCTCGGTCTCACGCATCTGCGCCTCGATGCGGCGCAGGCCACGCCGTGCCTGCAGGTCCACCCACTGGTCACGGACCACGGCCAGCAGGTGCTCGGAACGCTGGCGCAGGGCGAGGGCACGGATGCCATGGCTGCTGGCCTGTACCAGTTCGTCTTCGTCGATGCGCTCGGCCAGCAGTACCAGCGGAATATCCTTGCCGCTGGCGGCAATATGCTTGGCCACCAGCGGCAGCGGAATGCCCTGCGAAGGCGAGGCCAGCACCAGGTCGATGGCCTGGCTGGCCAGCACCTGGGCCAGCTCGGCAGCATCCTGCGGGCGCCACGGACGCACCGCGATGCCGCTGTTGCGCAGGGTGCTGACGATGGCTTCGGCATTCTCGCCGCTGTCATCGACGATCAGCAGGCGGATGGTGATGTCGTTCGCGTTCTGCATGCACTGCTCCCCAATCTGCAAATCTAGATACACGATGCGCGGCGAACCGTCCATGCGCGCACCCCTTGCGCGCAACGAACGGCGATGTGGTTCACACCACGCCACCGGCCGCGTGGCCGCTGGCCCAGGCCCACTGGAAGTTGTAGCCGCCCAGCCAGCCGGTCACATCCAGCACCTCGCCGACGAAATGCAGGCCGGGTACGCGCTTGGATTCCATTGTCGAGGACGACACCTCGGCGGTATCCACGCCGCCCAGGGTGACTTCGGCGGTGCGATAGCCCTCGGTGCCGCTGGCCACCAGCGGGAACGCGCCCAGCAGCTGCGCGGCCTGGCGCAGCACTGGCTCGTCCAGCTGACGCACCGGGCGGTCCGGCAGCCAGTGCTCGCACAGGCGCTGCGCCAGCCGCTTGGGCATCACGTCGCCCAGCACGGTGCGCAGCTCGGCGGCGGGCCGCTCGCGCTTCATCTGGCGCAGCCACTCGCCCGCATCCTGGCCCGGCAACAGGTCCAGCTCCAGCGCATCGCCGGGCTGCCAGAACGACGAAATCTGCAGGATCGCCGGGCCGCTCACGCCGCGGTGGGTCAGCAGCATGAAGTTCTGGAAGCGCTTGCCGTTGCAGCGTGCCTCGATCGGCAGGGCGACACCACTCAGATCGGCCAGCCGCTCCTGGTGCTTGCCGCTGAGCGTGAGCGGCACCAGTCCTGCGCGGGTCGGCAACACCTCGTGGCCGAACTGGCGGGCAATCTCGTAGCCGAAGCCGGTGGCGCCCATGCTCGGAATCGACAGGCCGCCGGTGGCCACCACCAGCGAGGCGCAGTGGAACAGGCCATGGGTGGTGTGCACGCGGAACCCGTCGCTGCCGTGCTCGATGCGCTGCACGCTGCATTCGGTGCGGATCTGGGCACCGGCCGCCTGGCATTCGTCCACCAGCATCTTCACGATCTGCTTGGACGAAATGTCGCAGAACAGCTGGCCCAGTTCCTTTTCGTGATAGGCGATGCCGTGCTTGCTGACCAGCTCGATGAAGTGCCAGGGCGTGTAGCGCGCCAGCGCCGACTTGCAGAAGTGCGGGTTGGCCGACAGGAAGTTGGCCGGGGTGGTGCCGGTGTTGGTGAAGTTGCAGCGGCCGCCGCCGGACATCAGGATCTTCTTGCCGACCTTGTTGGCATGGTCGATCACCTGCACCTGGCGACCGCGCTGGCCAGCCGTGATCGCGGTCATCAGCCCGGCCGCGCCGGCGCCGATGACCACCACGTCGCAGCGGATCGTGCTCATGCCTTGGCGCGCTTGCGCCAGTTCGGGATCACGTCGAGCTGCATCTGATCGTTGAGCAGCTGCACTTCACCGTCCTGGATCAGCACGCTCCAGCGCATCGCGCGCTGGATCTGCTGGCCCCACAGTTCGACGAAGGCACCATCGAGGTCAACCACCGACAGGTTGTCGAAGCGCGCCAGGCCCTTGCCCTGCTTGCCCCACCAGATTTCCGAGGCGTTGCCGCCGTAATTGACCACCTGCACCTGTCGGCTGCGGTTGCTGGCCTTGCGGATGCGGGTTTCGTCGGGATGGCCCAGGTCGATCCATTGCAGGATGTCGCCAGTGTAGTCGTGTTCCCACAGGTCCGGCTCATCGTCGGTACTCAGGCCGCGGCCGAATTCCAGGCGGTCGCCGGCGTTCAGCGCGAAGGCGAGCAGGCGCACCATCAATCGTTCGTCGGTCTCGGACGGGTGCTGGGCCAGGGTCAGGTTGTGGGTCGCGTAGTAGCCGCGATCCATGTCGCTGATCTGCAGTTCGGCCTTGCGGATGGTGGCGGTAAGAGCCATGGGGGATCCGTGGACTAAAGACGTCAATGATAGAGGTTTGCTCGAAGGGTGTCCGTTGCCGGGCTGTCTGCGCAGCGTCAACGGTGGCACTCTTGGCGCTCTTTCCCGTGGCCGGAATGGACGCCATGACCCTGCCCAGCCACCTGCAGCTGCCCCCCGGCCACTGGCCCAGCCTGCTCGATGGCCTGTGCGCGCGTTTCCCGCGCATCGGTCGCGCGCAATGGCAGGACCGCTTCGCCCGAGGCCGTGTGCAGGATGCGCAGGGCAGGGCACTGGCGCCGGACATGCCCTGGCAGGTGGGGCTGGAAATCCAGTACTTCCGCGAGGTTGCCGACGAGCCGGTGATTCCCTTCGCCGAGACCCTCCTGCATCTGGATGAGCACCTGCTGGTGGCCGACAAGCCGCACTTCCTGCCGGTAACGCCGGCCGGTGGGTATGTGCGCGAAACCCTGCTGTCGCGCCTGGTCGCCCGCACCGGCAACACGGATCTGGTACCACTGCACCGCCTGGACCGGCTCACGGCGGGGCTGGTGTTGTTTTCGACCCAGCCGGCGACACGCGATGCCTATCAGCGCTTGTTCCGCGAGCGCCGCATTGAAAAGACCTACGAGGCGCTGGCACCGGCGCTGCCTGGGCTGGCGTTCCCGCTGCTGCGGCACAGCCGGCTGGCGCCAGACGAGCCGTTCTTCCGCATGGCTGAAGTGCCGGGCGAGCCCAATGCGCGCAGCCGGGTCGAACTGGTCGAAGCCGAGGGGGCGATCTGGCGCTACCGGCTGCTGCCGGAAACCGGCCGCAAGCACCAGCTGCGGGTGCACATGGCGATGCTGGGTGCGCCCATCGAGGGCGACGACCTGTATCCGCAGCTCAGAGTGCGCCCGGAGGGGGCGGACGAGCCGCCCCTGCAGCTGCTGGCGCAGGGCTTGGCCTTCAATGATCCGTTGAGCGGGGAGCGACGGCGCTTCCGCAGCCAGCACCGCTTGGTGCTGCCGGGTCAGGGCGACTAGGCCCGTTCAGCGGGCCGGTCGCCGCGCCAGCCAGCGGTCCAGCTCGGCGGCGAACAGCTGCCGGTCGCGCGGGCCCAGCGGCGGCGGGCCGCCGGTCTGCACCCCGGCGCCGCGCAGTTCCTCCATGAAATTGCGCATCGACAGCCGCTCGGCCATGTTGTTCGGGGTGTACAGCTGACCGCGCGGGTTCAGCGCCACGGCCTTCTTCTCCAGCACCAGCGCGGCCAGCGGGATGTCCTGGGTGACGACCAGGTCTCCGGCGGCGACCCGTTCGACGATGGCGCTGTCGGCCACGTCCAGGCCTTGGGGGACCTGGATCGAGCGCAACCAGCGCGACGGCGGGGTGCGGATCCACTGGTTGGCAACCAGGGTCAGTTCGATCCCGACCCGTTCAGCGGCCCGGAACAGGATGTCGCGAATGACGGCGGGGCAGGCGTCCGCGTCCACCCAGATACGGGGGAGGGCCAGTTCAGCTTGGGTTTCAGCTTCAGTCATTTACCCAGTGTAGGGTAGGAAAATCCTGAATGGGGGCTCAGGGTTAGCCTCGACCGGCTGCCAGCCCTTGCCACGTCTAGGGGGCGGGGCCAGCCCATGAACGCCCCGGCTATCGCTTTTTGCAGAAAACACGCGTATCGTTGGCCCCACTGTGTTTGCTAGGGTCACCGTGAATCGTGGCCTGGTGCAGTTGATCTCACGATCCGCTCATCGATCCGCTTTACCAACGCCTGCAACTCAGTCTCGGCCCCGATACCCGGTGGCTGCGATTTTTTCAACATGTGTTTCAGGAGTTAGTCAAATGTCTGATCGTCAGACCGGCACCGTCAAGTGGTTCAACGACGCCAAGGGCTTCGGCTTCATCACCCCGGAAAGCGGCCCGGACCTGTTCGTGCACTTCCGTGCCATCCAGGGCACCGGCTTCAAGACCCTGCAGGAAGGCCAGAAGGTTACCTTCATCGCCGTCCAGGGTCAGAAGGGTATGCAGGCTGACCAGGTGCAGGCGGTCTAATCCGTCTGCTGCCGTTTGGTAGCCAGAACGCCGGAAGCGAGAGCTTCCGGCGTTTTTTATTGCCCGTTGTTTTTTTGTAGAGTCGAGCCACGCTCGACTGCTCTCAAAGCCAGTCGAGCATGGCTCGACTCTACAAAGGGCATGCACTGCGCGCGGTACGATGTGGGCCTCCCCAAGGATCATCCCCATGCGCATTGTCCAT
The DNA here is from genome assembly GCF_030985515.1 of Stenotrophomonas sp. Sm10. Lineage (NCBI taxonomy): Bacteria > Pseudomonadati > Pseudomonadota > Gammaproteobacteria > Lysobacterales > Lysobacteraceae > Stenotrophomonas > Stenotrophomonas sp. Sm10. Next base: position 21,502 of record NZ_JAPTFO010000062.1, on the reverse strand, counting down.
CACTTGGAAAACTCCCGTTCCCTGCGCGTGTTGTGGATGCTGGAGGAGCTGGGGCTGGACTACGAACTGCGCCGTTATCCCCGTGATCCGAAGACGCTGCTGGCACCGCCCGAGCTGCGCAGGGTGCATCCGCTCGGCAAGTCCCCCGTGCTGCAGGACGGTGAGCTGGTACTGGCCGAGTCCGGCGCCATCCTCGACTACCTCGCGGATCGCTATGACACCCAACGCCAGCTGTCGCCGTCCCCGACACCGGCCGATGGCGCCGAGCGCATCGCCTACCGTTACTGGCTGCACTACGCCGAAGGCTCAGCGATGCCGCCGCTGCTGTTGACCCTGGTGATGGGCCGCATCCGCAACGCGCCGATGCCGTTCTTCGCCCGCCCGATCGCGCGCAGCATCGCCGACAAGGCCGAGCGTGGCTTCATCGGCCCGCAACGGCGCCTGCACCTGGACTGGATGGAGCGCCGCTTGGCCGAGAGCCCGTGGTTCGCGGGTGAGCGGTTCAGCGCAGCCGACATCCAGATGAGCTTCCCGATCCAGGCTGCGGCCGCACGGGGCGGTGGCCTCGACGACAAGCCAGCGCTGCGCGGCTTCCTCAAGCGCATTGGCGAGCGCCCGGCCTACCAGCGCGCCGAGGCCCACGGTGGACATCTGCAGGCGCTGAGCGGGAATTGAGGCCGTCGGCCGTCGCCCCCATCTTCAACACCATGGATAACGACAGCCCCCGTTTCGACAATCGCCTGCTGAATGCCCTGCCGGGTGACCCAGAGTCCGGCCCGCGCAGGCGTGAAGTGCTGGGCGCCGCCTGGTCGCCGGTGATGCCGACGCCCGTGGCGGCGCCCACGCTGTTGGCCTGGTCGCCGGAGGTGGCGGCGATGCTCGGCTTCGATGCCGATGAAGTGGAGAGCGATGGCTTCGCCGATGTGTTCGGTGGCAATGCGCTGTACCCCGGCATGCAGCCGTGGGCGGCCAATTATGGCGGGCATCAGTTCGGCCACTGGGCGGGGCAGCTGGGTGATGGCCGCGCGATCTCGCTGGGCGAACTGGTCGCACCCGATGGGTGTCATTGGGAGCTGCAGCTGAAGGGTGCCGGCCCCACCCCGTATTCGCGGGGCGCCGATGGCCGCGCGGTGCTGCGCTCGTCCATCCGCGAATTCCTGTGCAGCGAGGCGATGCATCACCTGGGCGTGCCGACCACGCGCGCGTTGTCGCTGGTCGGCACCGGCGAAGACGTGGTGCGTGACATGTTCTACGACGGTCATCCCCGCGCCGAACCCGGTGCCATCGTGTGCCGTGTATCGCCGTCGTTCCTGCGCTTCGGCTCATTCGAACTGCCGGCCTCGCGTGGTGAAACTGGCTTGTTGCGGCAGCTGGTCGACGCGTGCATCGCCCGCGACTTTCCGGAGCTCGAAGGGCAGGGCGAGGCGCTGTACGGTGACTGGTTCGCGCAGATCGCGGTGCGCACTGCCGAGATGATCGCGCACTGGATGCGCGTCGGCTTCGTGCATGGCGTGATGAACACCGACAACCTGTCCGTGCTAGGCCTGACGCTGGATTACGGTCCCTATGGATGGGTCGAGGACTTCGATCCGGACTGGACGCCGAACACCACCGATGCCCAAGGCCGGCGCTATCGTTTCGGCACCCAGCCGCAGGTGGCGTACTGGAACCTGAGCCGACTGGCGCAGGCGTTGTCGCCATTGTTTGCCGATGTCGAACCGTTGCAAGCGGGACTGGCGGCGTACCAGTCCACGTTCGTTGCCTGCACCCGTCGCGATGCAGCGGCCAAGCTCGGCCTGGCAGCGGCGGATGATGAGGACCTGCAGCTCTACCTGCGCTGGCAGCAGCTGATGCAGGACGGCAGCATGGACATGACGCTGGCCTGGCGCGCGCTGATGCGCGTTGATCCAACGTCGCCCGATGTGGGCGTGCTTGACGCGGTGTACTACGACGAGGCGCGCCAGCAGTCGGTGCAGGCACCGCTGCAGCAGTGGTTGCAGGACTACGCGGCGCGACTGCGCGTGGATCCGCTGTCGGCCGGCGAGCGCACGGCGAAAATGGCCGCGGCTAATCCGCTGTACGTGCTGCGCAACTGGCTGGCCCAGGAGGCCATCGATCGCGCCGAGCAGGGCGACCTGGGCGGTGTTCACGCATTGCAGGACGTACTGCGTGACCCGTATACCGAACGCGCCGGGCTGGAGCACTTTGCCGGCAAGCGCCCGGCGTGGGCCGACAACCGCGCCGGCTGCTCGATGCTGTCCTGCAGTTCCTGAGGGTGGGTTTCGGCAGGGCTGCGCCCTGCACCTGCAGAGGCCACCGCGCAAGCAACGGTCAAAGCCAAAGCGGCTCTGGATTGCTGATGGTCTGGCGGGGCGGTGTGGGGCTGCAGGACGCGCCGTAAACCCGTCCATGGGGGCTCGATGGAGCCATTCATGGCGCCAACGGTCCTGCAGCCCCACACCGCCCCACCTCCGACAGATTCCCGCTGCTGTGGGTAGGTGTCGACCTTGGTCGACACGGTCGATCCACGCCATGCGTGGATGCTTTTCGTTCAATTCTCGAAGTATTCGATTTCGATGAAAATTCATCCACGCATGGCGTGGATCTACGACAGATCGCAGGAATCTGTCGAAGGCGGGGTGGGTCCGGTTGCGGGGGCGTGAGCCGCATGGGCCCGAGGCATGCCTCGGGCGGGTTGGGCAGGACGCCCAACCCCGGTCTTGCCGTGTGCGCAGGACGGCGCACACGAGCAAGCGGCGACCGAGCTTACATGGACGTACTTGCAGCGTCCCCTGCCACCGGACCCACCCCGCCATCCCTCAGGAAACCAGCTTTTGCCGTTGACGCGGCTTTGGTCTCGGCGGGTGCAGGGCTGCAAGCCCTGCCAACACCCCTCACCCCGCCGGAGTGCCGGCACCGTGCAGGTAATCCAGGCTCACCTGCAGCAGCGCACGCAGACCCACATCCAGCGCCTTCTCATCCAGCAGGAACTTCGGCGAATGATTGGCCGGCGCCGTCGCCGGGTCGATGCCCACGCTGGTGGAACCGACGAAGAAGAACATGCCAGGCACTTCCTTCGCGTACAGCGAGAAATCCTCCGCGCCCATCTGAAGCGGTGGCTCGTACACGTTGTCCTTGCCCACCACCGCCTGCAGGCTCGGCAGCATCTTCGCGGTCAGCGCCGGGTCGTTCACCGTGGCCGGGTTGCCCTCCGATTCGTAGATGTCGGTCACCGCCTTGGCACCGTGCGCGGCGGCCGTGTGCTCGGCCACGTTGCGCAGGTCGGCGAAGATCTGCTGGCGCATCCCTTCGTCGAAGGTGCGGATGGTGCCGACCATCTCCACTTCATCGGGAATGATGTTGTAGCGGATGCCGCCGTTGATTGCGCCGAAGGTCAGCACCGCCGGTTGCTTGGACAGGTTGGCACGGCGGCTGACGATGGTCTGCGCGGTGCCGACCAGATCGGCGGTAGCGACGATCGGGTCAACACCGTTCCACGGTGCCGAGCCATGCGTCTGGCGCCCGATCACTTTGATGCCGAAACGGTCCGAGGCGGCCATCAACGGGCCACCGCGCACCGCGATCTGGCCGGCCTGCACGCTGGAGAACACATGCAGGCCAAAAACCGCCTCCGGCTTGAAATCGGCGAACAGCCCTTCCTTCAGCATAAGTGCGGCACCGCCCTCTTCCGGCGGCGGCGCGCCCTCCTCGGCCGGCTGGAAGATCAGCATCACCTGGCCCGGCAGGTCCTTCTTCATCGACACCAGTGCTTCGGCCACGCCGAGCAGCGTCGCGGTGTGCGCGTCGTGGCCACAGGCATGCATCACGCCCACGGTCTGCCCGCGGTACTGGTCAGTGGCCTTGGAAGCGAACGGCAGGCCGGTCTGCTCGGTCACCGGCAGCGCGTCCATGTCCGCGCGCAATGCGATCTTCGGGCCCGGCTTGCCGCCTTCGATGATCGCCACCACGCCGTGGTGCGCGATGCCGGTCTTCGGCTTCAGGCCCATCGCCCGCAGGCGCTTGGCGACTTCGGCCGAGGTACGCACTTCGCGGTTGGACAGCTCCGGGTGCTGGTGGAAATCACGACGCCACTCGATCACCTTGGACTGCAGCCGCTGCGCGGCGGCGGTCACTTCCGGGCGCTGCCCGTCCTGGGCGTGGGCAAGGGCCGGCAGGGCCAGCAGCAGGGCGGACAGCAGCAGCGAACGGCGCATCACAATCTCCACGGCAGGGGGTTCCAGCTGAATGTAGGGCAACACTGCCGCCACGGGAACCTCCGGCGCGGCATCCGGTCTTAGCGCCCGTCCCATCCGTCATGCAGGAAACGTGATGTGGCACAGGTATGCTTTGCGCATTGCCCCCGGGTCGCGCCCGGTCCAGCCCTTTTGGAGTCCTCGTAATGTCACGTGTTTGGAAGATCGTGCTGCTGGTCGTGGCAGTGCTGGTGCTGGCCGTGGTCGGCCTGCGGGTCGTCGGCGGCGGCAAGGACGAGGCTGGAAAACCGGCTGCGGGCGCGCGCCAGGGCGGCGAAGACCCGGATGCGGGCCCGGTGCCGGTGACCGTGGTCGATGCCACCCGCCAGGACGTACCGGTGTACGCCAGCGCGCTGGGCACGGTGACCGCAATGAATACCGTTACGGTCAGCCCGCAGGTCGGCGGCCAGCTGATGAGCCTGAATTTCCGCGAAGGCCAGGAAGTGAAGCAGGGTGATGTGCTGGCGGTGATCGATCCGCGCACTGCCCAGGCCAGCTATGACCAGGCCGCGGCAGCCAAGCGCCAGAACGAAGCCCTGCTGGCCACCGCGCGCTCCAACTACCAGCGCTCCAACGCGCCGGAATACCGCCAGTACGTCGCCAAGACCGATCTGGATACACAGCGAAACCAAGTGGCACAGTACGAAAGCGCAGTCGCTGCGAACGAGGCCAGCATGCGCTCGGCGCAGGTGCAGCTGCAGTACACCCGGGTCACTGCGCCGATCTCCGGCATCGCCGGCATCCGTGCGGTCGATGCGGGCAACGTGGTCAACGCCGGCACCGCGCTGGTCACGCTGACCCAGATCCATCCGATCCACGTGCTGTTCAACCTGCCCGAGCGCCAGCTGGGTGATGTGCGCCAGGCACAGGCCGCCGGCACGGTGCCGGTGGCCGCGCTGGACCGCGCCGACTCGCATGTTCTGTCCGGCGACGGCAAGCTGGACGTGGTCGACAACCTGATCAGTGCGGACAGCGGCACGTTCAAGGCACGTGCGGTCTTCGACAACACCGACAATGGCCTGTGGCCGGGCCAGTTCGTCAACGTGCGCATGCAGCTGCGCACGATCGCCGGTGGCGTGGTCATCCCGACCCAGGCGGTGCTGCGTGGCCCGGATGGCGAATACGTCTATGTCGTGCAGGGCGACAACACGGTGAAGATGCAGACCGTGCGCAGCGGCGTGGAAGTGGGCGACAGCCAGGTGCAGATTGCCGAAGGCCTGAAGGGCGGCGAGCGGGTGGTCAGTGAAGGACAGTTCCGCCTGAAGCCGGGCAGCAAGGTCACCGCACTGAAGCCGGGCCAGACCCCGGCCGCACCGACCGAGGCCGAGCTGAAGGCGGCCGAGCAGAAGAACGGTGGCGGCGGTGGCCGTCGCGGTGGTGGCCCGCGCTGAGCGCAGGCGACTGTTCTCCCTCGCGCCGGCATGCTCGTCGGCGCCGACATTGAAGTGCCAGCAAGGATCAGTCCGTGGGCTTTTCGACGATCTTCATCCGCCGCCCGATCGCCACCTCGCTGTTGATGGCGGGCCTGTTGCTGCTGGGCATCCTCGGCTACCGCAAGCTGCCGGTGTCGGCGCTGCCGGAAATCGATGCGCCCAGCCTGGTGGTCACCACCCAGTACCCCGGCGCCAACGCCACCACCATGGCCTCGCTGGTCACCACGCCGCTGGAGCGCCAGTTCGGGCAGATCTCCGGGCTGGAGCTGATGACCTCCGACTCGTCGGCCGGGTTGTCCACGATCATCCTGCAGTTCTCGATGGACCGGAACATCGACATCGCCGCGCAGGACGTACAGGCGGCGATACGCCAGGCCACCCTGCCCTCGTCGCTGCCCTACCAGCCGGTCTACAACCGGGTGAACCCGGCTGACGCGGCCATCGTTACCTTGAAACTGACGTCTGACACGCGTCCGCTGCGCGATGTCAACAACTACGCCGACTCCATCCTGGCCCAGCGCCTGTCACAGGTGCAGGGCGTCGGCCTGGTCTCGATTGCCGGCAACGTGCGCCCGGCCGTGCGCATCCAGGTCAATCCGGCGCAGCTGTCGAACATGGGCCTGACCCTGGAACAGCTGCGCAGCGCGCTCACCCAAGCCAACGTCAATGCGCCCAAGGGCTCGTTGAACGGCAAGACCCAGTCCTACAGCATCGGCACCAACGACCAGCTGGCCAGCGCCGCCGAGTACCGCGACACCATCATCAGCTACAAGAACGGCCGCCCGGTGCGGCTGTCGGACGTGGCCGAGGTGGTCGATGGCGTGGAGAACGACCAGCTCGCCGCCTGGGCCGATGGCAAGCCGGCGGTGCTGTTGGAAGTGCGGCGCCAGCCCGGTGCCAACATCGTGCAGACGGTCGAGCGCATCCGCGCGATCCTGCCGCAGCTGCAGGGCGTGCTGCCAGCCGACGTGCACCTGGAGATCTTCAACGACCGTACCGAGACCATCCGCGCCTCGGTGCACGAAGTGCAGTTCACCCTGATCCTCACCATCGGCCTGGTGGTGGCGGTGATCTTCGTATTCCTGCGCCGGTTGTGGGCCACGATCATTCCCTCGGTGGCGGTACCGCTCTCGCTGGCCGGCACTTTCGCGGTGATGGCCTTTGCCGGCATGTCGCTGGACAACCTCTCGCTGATGGCGCTGGTGGTGGCCACCGGTTTCGTGGTCGACGATGCGATCGTGATGATCGAGAACATCGTGCGGTATATCGAACAGGGCAAGAGCGGCAAGGAAGCGGCCGAGATCGGTGCACGCCAGATCGGCTTCACCGTGCTGTCGCTGACCATCTCGCTGGTGGCGGTGTTCCTGCCGCTGCTGCTGATGCCCGGTGTGACCGGCCGCCTGTTCCATGAGTTCGCCTGGGTGCTGAGCATCGCGGTGGTGCTGTCGATGCTGATCTCGCTGACGCTCACCCCGATGATGTGTGCCTACCTGCTCAAGCCCGATGCCCTGCCCGAGGGCGAGGACGCGCATGAGCGCGCGGCGGCGGCCGGCAAGCAGAACCTGTGGACGCGCACCGTCGGCCTGTACGAGCACAGCCTGGACTGGGTGCTGGGCCACCAGCGCCTGACCTTGGCCGTGGCCGGCGGCGCACTGGTGCTGACCGTGCTGCTGTACGTGCTGATCCCCAAGGGCCTGCTGCCCGAACAGGACACCGGCCTGATCACCGGCGTGGTGCAGGCCGACCAGAACATCGCCTTCCCGCAGATGGAGCAGCGCACCAGGCAGGTGGCCGAAGCGCTGCGCCAGGATCCGGACGTGACCGGCGTGTCGGCCTTCATCGGCGCCGGCAGCATGAACCCCACGCTCAACCAGGGCCAGCTGTCGATCGTGCTGAAGGAACGCGGCGAGCGCGATGGCCTGGAGGAGATCCTGCCACGCCTGCAGAAGGCAGTGGCCGGCATTCCGGGGGTGGCGCTGTACCTGAAGCCGGTGCAGGACGTAACCCTGGATACCCGTGTGGCCGCCACCGAGTACCAGTACTCGCTGTCGGACGTGGATTCGGCGACGGTGGCGACCCAGGCCACGCGCCTGACCGAAGCGCTGCGCAAGCGCCCGGAACTGGCCGACGTCGACAACAACCTGTCCAGCCAGGGCCGCGCCCTGGAGCTGAACATCGACCGCGACAAGGCCAGCGTGCTGGGCGTGCCGATGCAGACCATCGACGACACGCTCTACGATGCGTTCGGCCAGCGCCAGATCTCGACCATCTTCACCGAGCTCAACCAGTATCGCGTGGTGCTGGAAGTGGCACCGGAGTTCCGCACCAGCACCGCGCTGATGGAACAGCTGGCGGTCGCCTCCAACGGCGCCGGCGCATTGACCGGCACCAATGCCACCAGCTTCGGCCAGGTCACCTCCTCCAACTCGTCCACCGCCACCGGCATCGGCGCGCAGAACACCGGCATCACGGTCGGCGCCGGCAACATCATTCCGCTGTCGGCGCTGGCCGAAGGCAAGGTGAGCAGCGCACCGCTGGTGGTCAGCCACCAGCAGCAGCTGCCGGCGGTGACGGTGTCGTTCAACGTGGCGCCGGGCTATTCGCTGTCCGAAGCGGTGCGAGCGATCCAGGAGACCAAGGACAGCCTGGACATGCCGGCACATCTGCATGCCGAATTCATCGGCAAGGCAGCCGAGTTCACCGGCAGCCAGACCGATGTGGTGTGGCTGCTGCTGGCCTCGCTGGTGGTGATCTACATCGTGCTGGGCGTGCTCTACGAGAGCTACATCCACCCGATCACGATCATCTCCACCCTGCCGCCGGCCGGTGTCGGCGCGCTGCTGGCGCTGATGCTGTGCGGGCTGAGCCTGTCGGTGGATGGCATCGTCGGCATCGTGCTGCTGATCGGCATCGTCAAGAAGAACGGCATCATGATGGTCGACTTCGCGATCGAGGCGCGCCGCGCCGGTGCCAACGCGCATGACGCGATCCGTCGCGCCTGCCTGCTGCGCTTCCGCCCGATCATGATGACCACCGCCGCAGCCATGCTCGGCGCACTGCCGCTGGCGCTGGGCACCGGCATCGGTTCGGAGCTGCGCCGCCCGCTGGGTATCGCCATCGTCGGCGGCCTGCTGCTGTCGCAGCTGGTCACGCTGTACACCACGCCGGTGATCTACCTGTACATGGAGCGCTTCTCCGAGTGGCTGGCGCGCCGCCGCGAACAGCGCGCGCTGCGCAATGGTTCGCTGCAGGAGCCGCAGGCATGATCCACGCCCCGCTGCTGCGGGAGGCCGCACGATGAACCTGTCCGGCCCTTTCATCCGCCGCCCGATCGGCACCGCGCTGCTGGCCATCGGCTTGTTCATGGTCGGCCTGATCTGCTACCTGCGCCTGGGCGTGTCGGCGCTGCCGAACATCGAGATCCCCGTGATCTTCGTGCACGCCAGCCAGTCCGGCGCCGATGCGGCAACCATGGCGTCCACGGTCACCGCACCGCTGGAACGCCACCTCGGCCAGCTGCCGGGCATCGACCGCATGCGCTCGTCGAGCTCGGAAGGCAGCTCGCTGGTGTTCATGATCTTCCAGAGCGGCCACGACATCGATTCGGCCGCGCTGGACGTGCAGACCGCGATCAACTCGGCGCAGGCCGACCTGCCCTCGGGCATGGGCTCGCCGATGTACCAGAAGGCAAACCCGAACGACGACCCGGTCATCGCCATTGCGCTGACCTCGCAGACGCAGTCGGCCGACGAGCTCTACAACGTCGCCGATTCGCTGCTGGCACAGCGCATCCGCCAGATCAGCGGCGTGGCCTCGGTGGACATCGCCGGTGCCTCGACGCCGGCCGTGCGCGTGGACGTCAACCTGCGCCTGATGAACGCGCTGGGCCTGACTGCCGATGATCTGCGCAACGCCGTACGCGCAGCCAATGTCACCTCGCCCACCGGCTTCCTCAGCGATGGAAATACCACCACCGCGATCATCGCCAACGATTCGGTCGCGCGTGCAGCCGACTTCGCCGACCTGGTGGTGAAGACCCAGGGCGATGGCCGGGTGATCCGCCTGAAGGACATCGCCAACGTCTATGACGGCCAGCAGGATGCCTACCAGGCCGCCTGGTTCGACCACAAGCCGGCGGTGGTGATGTACGTGTTCACCCGCGCCGGGGCCAACATCGTGGAGACCGTGGACCGGGTCAAGGCGCAGATTCCCGCGCTGCGCGACTACCTGCAGCCCGGCACCACGATGACGCCGTACTTCGACCGTACGCCGACCATCCGCTCGTCGCTGCATGAAGTGCAGATTACCCTGCTGATCAGCCTGGCGATGGTGGTGCTGACCATGGCGCTGTTCCTGCGCCGGCTGGCGCCGACGCTGATCGCCGCCGTAACCGTGCCGCTGTCGCTGGCCGGTGCGGCGCTGGTGATGTACGTGATGGGCTTCACCCTGAACAACCTGAGCCTGCTGGCGCTGGTGATCGCGATCGGCTTCGTGGTGGACGATGCGATCGTGGTGATCGAGAACATCATGCGCCATCTCGACGAGGGCATGCCGCGCATGCAGGCGGCACTGACCGGCGCGCGCGAGATCGGCTTCACCATCGTCTCGATCACTGCCTCGCTGGTGGCGGTGTTCATTCCGCTGCTGTTCGCCAGCGGCATGATGGGCGCGTTCTTCCGCGAGTTCACCGTCACCCTGGTGGCGGCCATTGTGGTCTCGATGATCGTCTCGCTGACGCTGACCCCGGCGCTGTGCAGCCGCTTCCTCAGTGCGCACGACCACAGCGCGCCGCCGTCGCGTTTCGGCCGCTGGCTCGATGCCGGCCACGAGCGGATGCTGCGCATCTACACCGTGTTCCTCGACTTCTCGCTGCGCCACGCGCTGCTGCTGTCGTTGACGCCGTTGCTGCTGATCGCCGCCACCATCTTCCTGTTCGGTGCAGTGAAGAAGGGTGCGTTCCCGCCGCAGGACACCGGCCTGATCTGGGGCCGGGCCAATTCCAGCGCCACTGTTTCCTTCGAGGACATGGTCAGCCGCCAGCGTCGCATCACCGACATGCTGATGGCCGACCCGGCAGTGAAGACCGTGGGCGTTCGCCTGGGCAGCGGCCGCCAGGGGTCGAGTGCGCAGTTCAACATCGAGCTGAAATCGCGCAGGGAAGGCCGTCGCGAAACCACCGCGCACGCCCTGGCGCGGCTGAGCGCCAAGGCCGACCGCTACCCCGACCTGCAACTGCGCCTGCGCGCTATCCAGGATCTGCCCAGCAATGACGGCGGCGGCTCAAGCCAGGGCGCGCAGTACCGCATCTCGCTGCAGGGCAACGACCTGGCATCACTGCAGGAGTGGCTGCCCAAGCTGCAGGCGGAGCTGAAGAAGAACCCGAAGCTGCGCGACGTCGGCACCGACGTGGACAATGCCGGCCTGCGCCAGAACATCCAGATCGACCGCGCAAAGGCCGCGCGCCTGGGCATCACGGTGGGCGCCATCGACGGCGCGCTGTACGGTGCGTTCGGCCAGCGCCAGATCTCCACCATCTACTCCGACATCAACCAGTACAGCGTGGTGGTCAATGCCCTGCCCTCGCAGACCGCCACCCCGGCGGCGCTGGATGAGGTGTACGTGCGTGCGCGCAACGGCGACATGGTGCCGATCACCGCGGTGGCCACCCAGGTGCCCGGCCTGGCACCGTCGCAGATCACCCATGAAAACCAGTACACGACGATGGACCTCAGCTACAACCTTGCTCCGAACGTGAGCATGGGCGAAGCCAAGGCGATCATCGACGCCACTGTAGCCGGCATGCGCATGCCCGGTGACATCCGCCTGGCCGACGACGCGGGCTTCGGCTTCAATTCAGATCCCAGCGACATGCTGATCCTGGTGTTTGCCGCGATCCTGACCGTCTACCTGGTGCTGGGCATGCTCTACGAGAGCCTGATCCACCCGGTCACCATCCTGTCCACGCTGCCGGCGGCGGGCGTCGGTGCGCTGCTGGCGTTGTTCGGCACCAACACCGAACTGTCGGTGATCTCGATGATCGCGCTGGTGCTGCTGATCGGCATCGTCAAGAAGAACGCGATCATGATGATCGACTTCGCGCTGGTGGCGCAGCGCGAGCATGGGCTGGCGCCGCGCGAGGCGGCACGCGAGGCCAGCATCGTGCGCTTCCGTCCGATCATGATGACCACGATGGTGGCGATCCTGGCAGCGGTTCCGCTGGCGATCGGCCTGGGCGAAGGGTCCGAACTGCGTCGTCCGCTGGGTATCGCGATGATCGGCGGCCTGCTGTTCTCGCAGAGCCTGACCCTGCTCAGCACGCCGGCGCTGTACGTGATCTTCTCGTGCCTGGCCGAACGCTGGCGGGCCCGTCGCGCGCGCAGGCGCGAAGCGAAGCTGCTCAAGCGCGCGCAGCGGGCGTAGAGCGGCCCATACACGCATGGCGTGGATCTACGGGGGTAGAGCCGGCCACTGGCCGGCTTTCTCCGTACGGCGAATCTGCCGGCCAGCGGCCGGCACTACCGTGGATGCGAATGGTGGGTACGGACCGTGGGCGCGGACCGTTGGTCCGCACGCCTCCAGGTTTGACGTGCCGTAACGAAAAGAGAACAATTCTCATCCAGCCACGGTCCTGCGCCCCGTTGCGGCGCCCCGCTGCCTTCCCCGGCCAGCCTGCGTGATCCCAGCCACTGCCCCTTCCCCCACCCGTGGGCGGATGGCCTGTGGCCGTCCGTCGAGGACCACCATCGATGCTGCCTTCCCGTCTCCCCCGCCTGGCCCTGCTGGCCTCCGCCCTGTCCGCCGCCTGCGCTGCCCATGCCGAAGCGCCGGCCGTCAGCCGCAAAGCCACCGATCTGGATGCGGTGAATGTCACCGCCGAACGCACCCATACCGACGCCGGCGCACTGGGCGACCGCGCCCTGCGCGACACTCCGTTTGCGATCACCGCTGTTGGCCGCGAGCAGATCGAGCAGCGCCAGGTGGTCTCGCTGGGCGAAGCCTTCCTGCTCGACCCTTCGGTCACCACCCAGGTCAGCGCCTACGCCAGCGGCTGGAGCTCACCCATCCGCAATCGCGGTATCGAACTGAATTTTGACAGCTATCGCGTCAATGGCCTGCAGGTCTCTTCCTGGGGTACCGAATGGCCGCTGGAAGTGATGGAACAGGTCGATCTGCTGAAAGGCCCGGGCGGCTTCCTGTACGGGTTCGGTGCACCCGGCGGCATCGTCAACTACATCACCAAGAAGCCGACGGACACGCCCACCTTCTCCGCCCAGCTGGGTTGGCGTGAACAGGGCATCGTCAGCGGCGGCATCGACGTTGGCGGACGTTTCGGCAACGAGCAGATGTTCGGCTACCGTTTCAACGCCTTCCAGGAAAAGGGCGAGACCTTCAATGGTGGGCACGTCGATCGCAAGGTTGGCGCACTCTCGCTGGATGCCCGTCTGAGCGATGTACTGACCTGGACCTTCGACGGCGTATTCCAGTCACGCGATCTGCGCGAAGAATCGCCGCAGTACTACTTCCGTGGCCTGACATCGCTGCCGCGACCGATTGCCGGGGATACCGACAACAGCGTGCCCGGCACCTACTACGACACCCGATCCAGCCTGCTGTCGACCGGCTTGAACTGGCAGATCAACAGCGACTGGAAAGCCAGCCTGAGTTACGGCGTCACCACCTCGTGGAACGACGTCAACAAGATCTTCGCCTACATCGACAATCCCAACGGCGACTATGACGTCAACGTCTACGAACTGGGCGGCAAGAGCGAGTGGAAGCTGGCCCAGGCGATGCTGCAGGGCAGCTTCCGCACTGGCCCGCTGCAGCATCAGGTGGTGGCGGGCATCAGCCACCAGACCGGGCTGGGTTGGGACCGCCCCTACGAATGGAACCTGATCGGCCGCGGCAACCTGTACCAGCGCCACGCCATCCGCCACGATGCCGTCGGTTCACGAGTGATGACCCGTGGCGACGAAGCCGTGCAGCAAGCGGTGTTCGCAAGCGATACCGTCGATCTCGGCAGTGGCTGGTCGGTATTGGCAGGCTGGCGTTACAACGACTACGAGACCAGGGGCCGCTACCACACCTACCCGGTCACACCGACCTACGCGGTGATGCTCAAGCCCCGCGAGGCCGTCACCCTCTACGCCAGCTACATCGAATCGCTGGAAGCGGGCAGCCGCGTGGGCAACAGCTACGTCAACGCCGGCGACGTGCTCGACCCGACCATCAGCAAGCAGTACGAGATCGGCGCGAAGGTCGAGGGGGCACGCTGGAATGCGAACCTGGCGGCGTTCCGGCTGGAGCGTGGCGCCAACATCGATGAGCTCACGCCTGCCGGCAAGCGCCTGGTGCAGGACGGCATCACGCTGTACGAAGGCATCGAAGCCAGTGCCGACCTGCACCTCAACGATGCCCTGACGGTCGGCGGTGGCGTCACCTGGCTGGACCCGACCTACGACAGGCTGTCGCCGGCCAGCGCCGCACAGGAAGGCAACCGTACCGCAGGTGCCGCGCGCTGGAGCGGCGTCATGCATGCCACCTACCAGCTGCCGTGGGTGGACGGCCTGGAAACGTATGCGGCCGTGCGCTACTACGGCGATGTCTGGTACGACGCCGACAACACCCTGAAGCTGCCCGACTACACGCTGGTGAATGCCGGCGTCGGCTACCGGCTGCTTGCCTCGGGCCACCCGGTGACCCTGCGTGCCAGCGTCGAGAACCTGGCCAACCGGAAGTACTGGTCCAACGCTGGCGCCGGCCTGCCGCGTACGTTCGCGGTGAGCGTTCGGTTCGACATGTAACCCCGGCAACCCCGTAGTGCCGGCCGCCGGCCGGCTCCTCGCACCTTCGTCCGGGCGCATGAAGAGCCGGGCAACGGCCGGCACTACCGCGTATCGAGCGGAAAATCATCCACGCGTGGCGTGGATCTACCATTTCACGCGTGGCCCGCAATAATGGTGGAAGACCCTTCCACCGAGCCTGCATGTCCGCCCGCCAATCCCGCCTCAGCCGCCTGTGGGCCCACGAGAAGGCCAGCTATGGCCTGCGGGTGTTCATCGCCCTGGCCGCAGCGCTTGCCGTGTGCTGGCAGCTGGACGCGCTCACCGCCCTGCCCGGCGTGTTTCTCGGCATCATCGCCAGCGCCATCGCCGAGACCGACGACAACTGGTGGGGCCGCACCAAGGCGGTACTGCTGTCGCTGCTGTGTTTCTGCCTTGCCGCAGCATCGGTGATCTGGCTGTTCCCGTGGCCGTGGATCTTCATTGGCGCGCTGGCGCTGTCCACCTTCGGCCTGACCCTGCTCGGTGCGCTCGGCGAGCGCTATGCGTCGATCGCCCAGGCGACGGTGACGCTGGCGATCTACACCATGATCGGCCTGGAGCAGCATGGCGCCGGCGACCTGCACAGCGCGCTGGACGCGGTCAGCCACCTGCTGGCCGGTGCGGTCTGGTATGGCCTGCTGTCGATCCTGTGGACCGCGCTGTTCGCCAACCGTCCGGTGCGCGAACGCGTGGCGCGGCTGTATCAGGAACTGGGCCGCTACCTGCAGCTGAAGGCTGCGCTGTTCGAGCCGGTGCGCGAAGCCGACCTGCAACGTCGCCAGCTCGACCTGGCCGAACAGAACCGCCGTGTGGTGGGTGCACTGAACGAGGCCAAGACAGCGATCCTTGCCCGCTTCGGCCGCTCCGGCCGGCCCGGGGTGAACTCCGGCCTGTACCTGCGCCTGTACTACATGGCGCAGGATTTCCACGAGCGCGCCAGTTCCTCGCACTACCCGTATGGCGCGCTGGTGGACGCCTTCTTCCACAGCGATGTGCTTTACCGCTGCCAGCGCCTGCTCGACCTGCAGGGCCAGGCCTGTGCCCGCCTGGGCGAGGCGATCCGGCTGCGTCGTCCGTTCGTATACGGTGAAAGCAACCAGCAGGCCGGGCGCGACCTGGCAGACGCGCTGGCCTACCTGCGTGACCAGCAGCGCCCGCAGTGGCAGCGCCTGCTCGGCTCGCTGGACCTGCTGGTTCACAACCTGCGCAGCATCGAGCGCCGCCTGCTGGATGCCGAACGTTCCGAAGCCAGCCTGGACAACGTCGACACCCGCCTGCGCGACAGCAACCCGCATACCCTGCGCGAGATGGGCGTGCGCATCCGCCAGCAGTTCACGCCCGGCTCGGTGCTGTTCCGCCATGGCCTGCGCATGGCACTGGCGCTGATCGCCGGCTTTGCAGCGATCCGGCTGTTCAATGCACAGAACGGTTCATGGGTACTGCTGACCATCGTGTTCGTGTGCCGGCCCAACTTCGGTGCCACCCGCCAGCGCCTGGCACAGCGCATCGTCGGCACCGTCGCCGGACTGGTGCTGACCTGGGCACTGCTGCAGCTGTTCCCGCAGCTGCACGTGCAGCTGCTGATCGCCCTGCTCTCTGCGCTGCTGTTCTTCTTCACCCGCACCGACCGCTACCTGGTGGCATCGGCGGCGATCACGGTGATGGCGCTGACCTGCTTCAACCTTATCGGCGACGGCTTCGTGCTGATCGTGCCGCGCATGGTCGATACGCTGCTGGGCTGCGCGATCGCCGCCGTCGCCGCATTCCTGATCCTGCCCGACTGGCAGGGCCGGCAGCTGCATCTCGTCCTGGCACGCGTGCTGGACACTGCGGCTCGCTACCTGGATTCGGTGCTGGGTCAGTACCGCAGCGGCATGCGCGATGACCTGGCCTACCGCATCGCCCGCCGCGACATGCACAACGCCGACGCCGCGCTGTCCACCGCATTGTCGAACATGCTGCGCGAACCCGGCCATGTGCGCCGCAATCTGGATGCCGGCTTCCGCTTCCTGGCGCTGTCCAACACGCTGCTGGGGCATCTGTCGGCGCTGGGTGCGCACCGCGACCAGGTGGACAGCTATGCTGGCGATCCACTGGCGCTGGCCGCGGGCGATCGCGTGCGCAAGGCACTTCAGCAGCTGGCGACGGCGCTGACCGCGCGGCAACCCGTTGCGGAAGATGACAACGACTCAGACCGCGCGGTGGCCGCCGAGCTGGAGCAGATCGACGAGGCGATGCCGCCGAAACTGCAGCTGATCCGTACCCAGATGGCGCTGGTGCTGCGGATGCTGCCGAAGGTGCGTGCAGCGGCCAATGAGGCAGTGACCAACCTGACCTGATTCCTTGTCGCTGGTCGGACATCCCATCCGCGCGTGGCGTGGATCTACTGCACCGTGTGCAACCGTGTGTTGCGCCTTGCGATGCATCCCGATCACCTTCCCGCGCGGATACTGGGTGATCCCCTGGTACTGGAATCCCCCATGAAGATCGAACTCGCCGGCCGCACCGCGCTGGTCACCGCCTCCACCGCCGGCATCGGCCTGGCGATCGCCCAGGGTCTTGCCGCGGCGGGTGCGCGGGTCATTCTCAACGGCCGCAGCACCGACAGTGTCGAACGCGCCCGCCAGCGCCTGCTCGCTACCGTTCCGGGTGCCGAGGTGATCGGCGTGGCCGCCGATCTCTCCGATGCGGCCGGCGTCGATACGCTGCTGGCCGGCCTGCCCAAGGTCGACATCCTGGTCAACAACGCCGGCGTCTTCGGCCCCGAGGACTTCTTCGAGACCGAAGATGCCACCTGGGAGCGTTACTGGCAGACCAACGTGATGTCCGGTGTGCGCCTGTCGCGGGCACTGCTGCCGGCGATGGTCGATGCCGGCTGGGGTCGCGTGCTGTTCATCTCCTCCGAATCGGCACGCAACATTCCCGCCGACATGATCCACTACGGGGTCAGCAAGACCGCGCAGCTGTCGCTGTCGCGCGGCCTGGCCAAGCGCGTGGCCGGCAGTGGCGTCACCGTCAACGCGGTGCTGCCCGGCCCGACCCTGTCCGATGGCTTCGCGGCGATGTTCGAGGATGAACGCCAGCGCAGCGGCAAGCCGCTGGAGCAGATCGGCCGCGAGTTCGTGATGGCACACAGGCCATCCTCGGTGATCCAGCGCACTGCCACGGTCGAGGAAGTGGCCAACATGGTGGTGTACCTGGCCTCGCCGCAGGCTTCCGCCACCTCCGGCGCGGCGCTGCGCGTGGACGGCGGCGTGGTCGACGATATCGTCTGAGGGTGCTGGCAGGTGTGCGGACCAACGGGTCCGCACCCACAGGTCCGTACCCACAGCAGATGGGCAGGAATGCTAGGCTGCGCCGGTCAAGGAGGCTCCATGTCCGGTCACAACCAGTTCGCCCTGCTGCGCCAGCGCCGTTTCCTGCCGTTCTTCGTGGTCCAGGCACTCGGCGCGTTCAACGACAACGTGTACCGGCAGGCGATCATCAGCATGTTGCTGTTCATGGCCGTGCCGGAGGAGGAGCTGGGGCTGTACGCCACGCTGGCACCGGCCATCTTCATTCTGCCCTACTTCCTGTTCTCGGCACTGGCCGGGCAGATCGCCGACAAACTGGAAAAATCGCGGCTGATCGTGATTACCACCACCATGGAGATCGTGATCATGTCGCTGGCGGCCGCCGGCTTCCTCACCCAGAGCCTGCCGGTGTTGCTGGTCGCCCTGTTCTGCACCGGCATGCAGTCGACCCTGTTCGGCCCGGTGAAGTACTCGGTGCTGCCGTCGGTGCTCAAGCCCGAGGAACTGACCGGCGGCAACGGCCTGGTCGAGATGGGCACCTCGATGTCGATCCTGTCCGGCATGATCGTCGGCGGCCTGGTGTTCACCGTGGCCGGCAGCCACGGCACCGTGGTGGCGGCCTGCGCGATCATCGCGCTGGCGATCTGCGGCAACATCGCCGCGCGCCTGATTCCCAAGGTCGATGCCGGCGACCCGAACCTGAAGATCAACTGGAACCCGCTGCCGGAATCACTGGCGGTGCTGCGCATGGCGCGCCAGCAGAAAGCCGTGCGCAATTCGATCCTGGGCGTGTCCTGGTTCTGGTTCGTCGGCACCGTGCTGACCTCGCAGCTACCGGCCTATGCGGTGACCAACCTGGGCGGTGAGCCAACCCTGTACATCTTTGCGCTGGCCCTGTTCTCGGTTGGCACCGGCATCGGCTCGCTGCTGTGCGAGAAGCTGTCGGCGCGCACGGTGGAAATCGGCCTGGTGCCGCTGGGCGCGTTCGGCATGACCGCGTTCCTGCTCGACCTGTACTTCGCCCGCAGCGGCGAGGCGACCGTGCAGGGGCTGGCCATCGGGCCGTTCCTGCAGCAGCCGGGCAGCAGCCGCATCGTCATCGACCTGGTCGGCATCGGCCTGTTCACCGGCATCTTCGTGGTGCCGCTGTTCGCGCTGATCCAGAGCCGCACGCCGAAGGCGCAGATGTCGCGCGTGTTCGCGGCGCTGAACATCCAGAATTCCGGCTTCATCGTCGCTGCGGCCCTGCTGTCGCTGGCCGCGCACACGCTGCTGCACTGGACCATCCCGCAGCAGTTCCTGGCGCTGGCCATCGCCAACGCGCTGGTGGCGATCTACATCTTCACCATCGTCCCCGAATTCCTGATGCGCTTCCTCAGCTGGCTGATGGTGCGCACGCTGTACCGGCTGCGCCCGCACGGCATCGAGGCCAACGTGCCCGACGAAGGCGCCGCGCTGCTGGTCTGCAACCATGTCAGCTACATGGACGCGCTGATCCTGTCGGCGACGATTCCACGCCCGGTGCGCTTCGTCATGTACTACCGGATCTTCAACATCCCGGTGATGCGCTGGATCTTCCGCACCGCCAAGGCGATCCCGATCGCCGGCGCGCGCGAAGACCCGGCGCTGATGCAGCGCGCGTTCGACGAGATTGACGCCGCGTTGGCCGAAGGTGAGCTGGTCTGCATCTTCCCGGAAGGTGCGCTGACCAGGGATGGTGCGATGGCCCCGTTCAAGTCGGGCGTTGAGAAGATCCTCCAACGGCGGCCGGTGCCGGTGGTGCCGATGGCCCTGCGCGGCATGTGGTCGAGCATGTGGAGCCGGCGCGACAGCCGCCTGGGCCGCATGCGGGTGCCGCGCCGTTTCCGTGCCACCGTCGAAGTGGTCGCGGCGCCGGCCGTGGATGGCCACAGCACCAGCGCCCCGGTGCTGGAGGCCCAGGTGCGGGCACTGCGCGGCGATCACGCCTGACGGAACCGGCCCGCCAGGCGGGCCCGGCGACCTCCCCCACATACGTCACCGTCCAGTGGCGTACGCGACATGTCGTGACTGTAAACGCATACATGCAACGTCGGTTGCGGTAGATTACGCACCCACAGGGGGGAGGTTCGGCCGAAACATCACGGCTGGCCACCAAGGAATGGAGTCTTGCTTTGAATCAACCACCACCGCTCAGCCGTCCGGTCTACATCCCCAACCATCTGGTCTGGGCGATCCTGACGACGCTGTTCTGCTGCCTCCCGTTGGGCGTGGTGTCGATCGTGTACGCCTCCCAGGTCGATGGCCGCCGCGCGGCCGGCGACCTGCCGGGGGCCTACAGTGCGTCGCGCAAGGCGGGCTGGTGGGCGGTGGCTTCGGCCGTGGCCCTGCCGGTCCTGTTGCTGTTGTGGTTCGGGCTGTTCGGCGGCTTGGCCGTGCTGGGCGCTCTTTCCGACCAATGATCTACCACCACCACCCATCAAGGAGCTTGAACCCATGAATACCGCCACTCCGCAGGTCCCGAACAATCTGGTCTGGGCCATCCTGAGCACCCTGTTCTGCTGCCTGCCGGCCGGCATCGTGTCGATCGTCTATGCCGCCCAGGTCAACGGCAAGCTGGCCGCTGGCGACATTGCCGGCGCCCAGGACTCCGCCGCCAAGGCCAAGAAGTGGGCCATCTGGTCGGCCATCGCCTGGGCCGTCGTGGTCGTGCTGTACGTGCTGTTCTTCGTTGTGCTCGGCGGCATGGGCGCGATGAGCAACAGCGGCTACTGATACGCCTGGACGGATCCGGCGCCTGCGCCGGATCCGTTGTTGCATGTCCGCGCTTCCTGCTCGTTCCCGGTTCGCCCGCTGGGCGCCGCTGCTGGTTTCCGCCGGCCTGGCCGCGGGCGCCACGGTGGTCCTGCGCAACGTCAATCCGTATGTCGCCGGCAATCCCTTGCCGAGCTGCCCGCTGTACGCGCTGACGGGCCTGTACTGCCCGGGATGTGGCAGCACGCGCTGCCTGTATTCCCTGGTCCACTTCGACCTGCCCGGCGCGATGGCGATGAACCCGCTGCTGGTCATCAGCCTGCCGTTCCTGTTGCTGATGCTGCTGAACATCGCCGGCATCCGCCCACGCCTGCTCGACCCGCTCATGCGGGTGCTGGCCAATCCTGTGTTCTGGCTCTGGGTGCTGCCTGGGTATGCGCTGCTGCGCAACCTGCCGTGGGCACCGTTTACCGCGCTGGCGCCGATCTAGGTTTCCAGCCAACGGCGCAGCCCCTCGTGGTGGGCGGCGTTCGTCGATCATGGGGTTGGCCGGGCGGGATGGGTTTGCGGGGGACGCCGTGAATCCGTCCGTGGAGGCTTGGCCGCGGCTTGCTCGTGTGCGCTGTCCTGCGCGCACGGCAAGACCAGGGTTGGGCGTCCTGCCCAACCCGCCCGAGGCATGCCTCGGACCCATGCCGCGGACACCCCCTCAAACCCATCCCGCCCGGCCACGGACAGTTTCCGTGCGCGTCCACCACGGAAAAGAAAGAGAAGATCAAAAGCGGATAGCTTCGCTGCGCTCGCTCGGAGCCGAGCATGGCTCGGCTCTACAGAACGTCAGTGCACGGAAAACTGTCGAAGGGGGGGGGGGGGGGGGGGGGGGGGGGGGGGGGGGGGGGGGGGGGGGGGGGGGGGGGGGGGGGGGGGGGGGCGGCCCCCCCCCCCCCCCCCCCCCCCCCCCCCCC
>NZ_JAPTFO010000061.1:0-27468 GCF_030985515.1 Stenotrophomonas sp. Sm10 | reverse complement strand
CCCCCCCCCCCCCCCCCCCCCCCCCCCCCCCCCCCCCCCCCCCCCCCCCCCCCCCCCCCCCCCCCCCCCCCCCCGCCACCCCACGGAATGCCAGCTTTTGCTGTTGCTGCTGCCTTGGCTTGAAGGCTTCGGCGGGTGCAGGGTGCAGCCCTGCCCAACAACCTTTACCTCAACTGGCTGTCCTTGCTGCCACGCCGGTTGTACCCGGCATGCGCCTGCTCTTCGTCATCCCGCGCCTGCTGGCACGCAACGCACAGCCGCACACCAGGCACGGCCTGGCGCCGCGCCAACGGAATCGGCGCGTCGCATTCCTCACAGTGTTCCAGACCGGGTCCCTCGCGCAGCTGGCGCCGCGCGCGGGCGATCGCATCATCAACGGTGGCGTCGATCTGGTCCTGGACCGCGCCGTCTCCCGCCCAACCGGTGGCCATGGCCATCCTCCGCAGGTGTGTCGCCTGATATGGGGACGATACACCCCGGTAAAAGGAATGCCTTCCTGTAGCGCCGAGCCATGCTCGGCGGGGCTTCAGCAAGCTGAGTGGAACGCGCACGGGTTCGATCAATCCGATTGCGACTTAATCCCCTCCGTCCCCTTTTTGTTCACCAGATCAGGTCGTCCGGTACTTGGAACTGCGCATAGTAGGCGTCGTCCTCGGCGTTGCCGGTGGAGATCTCGGCGGTCGAGCCCGGCTGGCCGTGGTCGACGATGATCGCTTCGGGCGCGCGTTCACGCACCTTTTCGGCGGCAGCACGCGGCAACACGGCGTAACCGTCACCATGGGCAACGATGACCAGAACGCCCACCGACAGCGCCTTGCGCAGCTTGGGGTCGATCAGCAGAGTGCGGATCGCCGTGCCATCGCTGAAGCGGTACTCGTCGTCGCCCTTGTGGGGCACGGCATGGGCCGTGATGATCTGCTTCGCCTGCGCCTTCTGTTCAGCTTGACGGGCCTGGGCATTGCGCTCGGCGGCCAGTGCGCGGTCGCGCTCGACCTTCTCGGCGCGGGCACGCTCAGCCTCGCGCTGGACCTCGGCCGACGTCGATTCGGCCTTGCCTTGCCGCGCCTTGGCCTGCTCGCGCGCGGCGGCGCTGGCCTGCGACTTCTTGGCCAGGCCGGCCTTGAGCAATTGTTCCTGCAGCGCGTTGGGCTTTGCCATGGTCGATGTGTACCGCGTGTAATCTTGGATGTCCCCATTCTACCGACGCCCCGCCACCCCTGCATGGCAGTCCTGAAGTACCTCACCGGCTATCCCGAACCCCTGGTCGCCCAGGTCAGCGACCTGCTGGCACAGGGCAAGCTCGGCCCATGGCTGCAGCAGCGCTACCCCGACCCGCACACCGTGCGCAGCGACCGCCAGCTGTACGACTACACGCAGGAGCTGAAGGACCGCTACCTGCGCAAGTCGGTGCCGCTCAACAAGGTCTGCTACGACAACACGCTGGAAGTGATCAAGCACGCGCTGGGTACCCATACCGCCATCTCGCGCGTTCACGGCGGCCGCCTCAAGGCCAGCCGCGAGATCCGCATCGCCACCGTGTTCCGCCAGGCACCGGCAGCGTTCCTGCGCATGATCGTGGTGCATGAGCTGGCCCACCTGAAGGAAGCCGACCACAACAAGGCCTTCTATCAGCTGTGCCAGCACATGGAGCCGGATTACCTGCAGCTGGAATTCGATACCCGCCTGTACCTGACCGAGCTGGCCAACCGCGGCCAGCGCTGACCGGCCGCAGCAGCTACACTGCGCGCCCACTGCCCGACCTGCCTGCCATGGAACCGATCCGTCTCGACAAACGCCTGTCCGCCCTGCTCGGCATCCCGCGCGGCGAAGCGCGGCGCTACATCGAAGGCGGCTGGGTCACGGTCAATGGCGAGGTGGTGGAACAGCCGCAGCGTCCGGTCGATGACAGCGCGGTGATCGTGGTGGCCGAGCAGGCCAGCGATGAAAAGGCCGAGCGGGTCAGCATGCTGCTGCACAAACCGGCTGGCGTTGCCGCCGAAACCCTGTGCGCGCTGGTCAGCAGTGACAGCCGCAGCGAGCTGGACGCCAGCGACATCCGTCCGCTGCAGCGCCACTTCCACGGACTGCAGCTGGCGGCCGCCCTTCCGGCCAGCGACAGCGGCCTGGTGGTGGTCAGCCAGGACCCGGCCACGCTGGCCCATCTTCAGCGCAACCTGGGACGCACCGAGCAGGAATACCTGATCGAGGTCGCCGAAGGCGGCCCTGAGCGTGGCCCATGGCTGCTGGCGCGCCTGCAGCAGGAATCCGGCGGTGCCAAGGTCAGCTGGCAGAGCGAGCAGCGCCTGCGCTTCGCGGGCAAGGGCCTGACCGCCAAGGGCCTGCGCGTGGCGGTCACCGCGGCCGGCCTGCAGGTGACGGCCGTGCGTCGGCTGCGTATTGGCCGCGTGGCACTGGGACCGCTGCCTGCGGGGCAGTGGCGTTACCTGGGCAGCGACGAGCGGTTCTGACAGGGAAGTCCCCGTCATCCACGCATGGCGTGGATCTTCTGCGATGCACCGTCTGCCTTTGATCCACGCATGGCGTGGATCTACCATCGGCGCATGAGCCTGCCCAAGCCCCTGTGGCGACGTCTGCTTCGCGTTGCTGCAATCATCCTCGCCACACTGGTGCTGCTGGTCCTGTCCGGGCTGCTGCTGGCCGACCATCTCACCCCGCAGGCACGGGGCACGCCCTCGCACGTGCTGCCGCTGCAGCCGGCACAGACGCGGATCGACCGGCAGATCGTTCCGTTGCAGGAGGCCCATCCCGGCCAGTCCGGCGTGGCCTTCCTCAGCGATGGCATGGATGCCTTCGCCGCGCGCGCGATGATCACCACCCACGCCGGGCGCAGCCTGGACCTGCAGTACTACATCTGGCACGACGACCTGATCGGCCACCTGATGGCCAAGGCGTTGTACGACGCCGCCGAACGCGGCGTGCGCGTGCGCATCCTGCTCGACGACATGAACGCCAAGGACAAGGACGCCCTGATGATGGCGCTGGACCGGCACCCCAACATTGAAATCCGCCTCTACAACCCGTTCCGCAACCGGACCGGCCTGCTGCGCATGGTGGAGATGGTGCAACGGTTCTTCAGCGTGAACCACCGCATGCACAACAAGAGCTGGATTGCCGACGGCCGCGTCGCGATCGTCGGCGGCCGCAACATCGGCGAGGAATACTTCAGCGCGCGCACCGATGTGAACTTCCAGGACCTGGACCTGCTGGTCGCCGGCCCTGCCGTGGAGCAGGCCAGCCGGATCTTCGACGACTACTGGAACAGCGAGGCCGCCATTCCGGTATCGGCGCTTGCCTTCCATACCGATGCCCAGCTGCGCCTGCTGATACGCGAATCGGACCATGAGGCCCAGCGTGACGTGGCCCAGCCCTACCTTGCGCGCGTGGCCGAATCGCGCAGACGGCAGCGCCCGAGTCCCGAGCCATTGCGCTGGAGCCGTGCAGTGCGCATCGTCTCGGACCCGCCGATGAAGCACCGCGACGATGATCGCGGCGCGTGGCTGGTTTCGACGCTGACCAGCGAGCTGCAGGCCGCCCGGCACAAGGCCCTGTTGATCTCGCCCTACTTCGTGCCCGGCAACGAGGGCCTGGATGGCTTTTCGGCCATGGCCCGGCGGGGCGTGCAGGTCGGCGTGGTCACCAACTCACTGGCTGCCAATGACGTCGCCGCGGTGCACGGCGGCTACATGGGCTACCGCGTGCCGTTGCTCGAAGCCGGCGTCCACCTGTATGAGCTGAAGGCACAAGGGCAGTCCGGCGATGCGGGCGTGTTCGGCAGCAGCGGCGCCAGCCTGCACACCAAGGCATTCCTGGTCGATGACCGCCGCGGCTTCGTCGGCTCATTCAACCTCGATCCGCGCTCGGCCTACCTGAACACTGAAATGGGTGTGCTGTTCGACGATCCGTTGCTGGGTGCACAGCTGCGCGGCGAGTACCTGCGCCTGGCGGATCCCAGGCACAGCTGGTGGCTGGCGCTGGACGACCGTCGCCGGTTGCGCTGGCTGGAGCGCGAACCACCACCGCACTGGGCGGAGGAAGAGCCAGGGGCAACGGCGCGCAAACGCTGGTTGTCGCGGGTGATCAGCTGGCTACCGCTGGAATCGCAGCTGTAACGCTCAGCGCCCCGGATCGGTGGCTTCCTGCCCGGCATCATCCAGCGTTTCCACGCTGCGCCCATGCAGTCGCCGCCAGATCCAGCGCAATGCATGCGGCGGTGCCGAAGGCAGCTGTTCCAGCAGGGCCAGCATGCGGCTCTGGCTGGCATGCCCATGGCGGCACAGCAGGCTGGCCGCCGCAGCGGCGCTGGCCAGGCGCAGGCTGTCGGCCAGCGGGCCCTCGGCCTCCGGCAACAGCGCCTGATGCACCGGCTCGGGCAGCTCCCAGGCAGCCGCCACCCGTTGTGCCAGCGGTAACGACCACTGCTGAAGCAGCTGCAGTGCCAGCGCCGGCTCCACGGTTTCACCACTTGCCTGGGCTTCCTGCAGCAGCTGGCGCATCACCAGCGCCGCGCCCAGGCCCTGCACCAGGCCCAGCCACTGCGCGGCGAAAGCATCACCGAAGGTAACCGTGCGTGCGTGGTCTGCAGCCGCGCGCGAGGCCAGCAGTGCGTGCTCCCAGATGATCGTGCTGAACTGCGGGAACGCATCGCACTGCATCTGCATCACCGGCTGTACCAGTACCGCGCTGATGATCTGCCGAACGCCTTCGGTACCGACCAGGGTCACCGCCCGCTGCAGGCTTTCCACGGGCCGCTCGTGCACCTTGTAGGCGGGGCTGTTGGCGATGCGCAGCAGGTTGCCGGTCAGCACCGGGTCCTGGCCGATGATCGCGGCCATCACCCGCGCGGAGGCGGCATCGTCGTTGACGGTCTGGATCAGCTGCGGCAGCAGCTGCGGACGGCGCGGCAACTGCCGGGTAGCCCAGTCGCGGTCCTGCAGCGCGCGTGCCACCGCTTCCCCCAACGCCGGATCCTGTACAGGCGCCGGCTCACCGGCCAGTCGTGGGTACAACGCCAACGCGTGCAGGCCGCGCTGCAGATGTGCGGCGATCTCTGCAGACGGCAGGGCCTCACCCTGCAGGCTCGCAGCCGCTGCCGCCACTGCCTGTCGCGATACCGCCGCCAAGCGGGACGGCGCAGCCCCGGTCGAGCGCGCCAGCCAACCGCGCAGTGATCGCCACCAGGCCGCTGTCATCGCCGCCTGCCCTGTCGTTGTGGTGCCCTTGCCGTCACTGACCGCCTGCCTCTTCACGCGAATCCGGCCACCCGCCGTCGTCGCAGCATCGGCCGCACTTTCATCTTCTTTAACCGGAAGGCATGCGATGTCGACGGCACCGGCCGGGGGAATGGACTAGAATGGCGCCGCGCGACCCGT
Organism: Stenotrophomonas sp. Sm10; assembly: GCF_030985515.1. Classification (NCBI taxonomy): domain Bacteria; kingdom Pseudomonadati; phylum Pseudomonadota; class Gammaproteobacteria; order Lysobacterales; family Lysobacteraceae; genus Stenotrophomonas; species Stenotrophomonas sp. Sm10. Next base: position 22,078 of record NZ_JAPTFO010000061.1, on the reverse strand, counting down.
CCCCCTGCACCGACGACGTCGCTTTTTTTGTTTTGGGACCCTACCGTTCACTGGCCGTTCGCTGCAGTTCGCCGCTGATCGTGCCATCGGAGACGCCATGCTATTCGAAACCCTCGCCACCACCGGCCACGAACAGGTGGTGTTCTGCCACAACCACGACGCCGGCCTGAAGGCGATCATCGCCATCCACAACACCACCCTTGGCCCGGCCCTGGGCGGCGTGCGCATGCGTCCTTACGCCAGCACCGACGAGGCGCTGGCCGATGCGCTGCGCCTGAGCCGGACGATGACCTACAAGAATGCACTGGCCGGCCTCAACGTCGGTGGCGGCAAGGCGGTGATCATCGGCGACCCCAAAGCGGACAAGACCGAGGTGCTGTTCCGTGCCTTCGGTCGCTATGTCGATTCGCTGGGCGGACGCTACATCACCGCCGAGGACGTCGGCACCGATGTCAACGACATGGAGAACATCTACCTGGAGAGCCAGTTCGTGACCGGCGTGCACCAGGTCCATGGCGGCTCCGGTGATCCGGCCCCGTTCACCGCCTACGGCGCGCTTCAGGCGTTGATGGCGTCGATGCGCTTCAAGTTCGGCCATGAGGAAGTGGGCAAGACCAGCATCGCGGTGCAGGGCCTGGGTCACATCGGGATGGAACTGGTGAAGCTGCTGCGTGACCGCGGTGCCAAGCTGTATGTCACCGACCTGGACAGCGCGCTGGTTGACCGTGCGGTCAGCGACTTCGGCGCTGAAGCGGTCAAGCCGGACGAGATCCATGAAGTGAATGCCGATGTGTTCGCACCGTGTGCGCTGGAAGGCGCGATCAACGCCGACACCCTGCCGCGGATCAAGGCAAAGATCATCTGCGGCACCGCCAACAACCAGTTGTCGAGCCTGGAAATCGGCGACGAACTGCATGCGCGCGGCATTCTGTATGCGCCGGACTATGCGGTCAATGCTGGTGGCGTGATGAACGTGTCGCTGGAGATCGACGGCTACAACCGCGAACGCGCGATGCGCCTGATCCGCAGCATCTATCACAACCTCACCCGCATCTTCGAACTGTCGCAGCGCGAGAACATCGCGCCGCAGCGAGCGGCCGACCGCATCGCCGAAAGCCGCATCCTGTCGATCGGCAAATTGAAGATGCCGCTGGGCCGCAGCACCCCGCGCCTGGGCAACCTGCGCGGCGGCTGAGCGCGTCGATGTCGCGCCGGGGCTGGCGGCCCGGCGCGACTGTCACTCAGAACCCGGTGCTGTAGCGCAACGCCGCCTGGCGCGCGCCCTCGCCCCCGACGCGCTGGTCGAAGCCCAGGCTCAGGCGGCCACTGCGACCCCACCACGATTCCAGCGCCATGCCGATCAGCGCACTGCCGCGCGGCGCATTCCAGCCCGCCAGTGGTGCCCAGGCATCGACGCCGACGAAACTGGCCTGCCACGCCGCATCGGCAACCTCGAGCCGCTGCTGCCACTCGGCATGCCCGCGCAGGCTCCAGCGCCCCCAGCCACGCTCGCCGCGGATGCCGGCCAGCATCTGGCTGCGCTGCACGCGGTTGGCATCGCCACGCAGGCCGAAGCCGAACCCGCCCAGTTCGTTGAACGCATCGGTATCCACGCGCGTGGTGCTGGCGCCCAGATACGGTGTCAACGAGGCACCCGCGCGGCCGAAGCGATAGCCGCCTTCGACACTGGCACTGCTGAAGCGCCCGCCATAGCGGGCCGAAACACCGTAACTACCCGCGCCCAGCAGGAGTTGGCGATCCAGCGCCCGGGTGAACTGCCCGCTGCCGATCTGGGCCAGCGCATAGCCCCGGCCCAGATTCCAGCCCGCGTAAAGCTGTGCCTGCGCCTGGCGATCACGCCCGCGATCGCCGCCGAAGCTGCTGCCACCGTTGCTGCGGGTCTCGCCGAAGGCCACACCCATCAGCCCGGTGCTGCCCAGCGGCAGGTCCTGGCCGGCCATCCAACCGCGGCTGTCGGCGGCGTTGCCGGCAAAGCTGCCCTGCCCGGCCTGGCCGAGCGCACTCTGCCAGGCCCCGCGCAGGCGCGGCGCCGCCTGCACGCGATCAAAGCGCTCTGCGATGGCACGGCGTGACATGTCGATGCTGTCGAAGGTGACCGCTTCGGCCCGCGCGTGCGCCTGCCCGGACAGGCTCTGCAGACTAGCCTCGAGGCCGTTGCTGCCACCGCCGGTCCACTGCAGCGCCCCGGCGGCCGTACCGAAGGCCGATCCCTGCAGTCCTGCATTCTTGTCGAGCGCGGCAAATGCACCCTCCAGCCGCTGTGCTGCCGCCTGGGCGGAAGCCCCCAGGCCGCTGGCTGCCCCGGTGACACTGACCTGGGTCAGGTTCAACCAGGCGTTGTTGCTGTCGTAGCCATAGCTGCTCTGCAACAGCGACAGTCCCTGCAGGCCGCTGGAGGTGGCCGGCGTACTGAAGGCACCACTGAGTCCGCCGTCCGCATGGATCAGGTCCTGCCGGGTGCCGCTCTGTGGCACGTAGCCGGAGACGAAGCCATGCACGCGCACGCCACCGTCGAGGGTGGCCTTGCCGGTGACCTGCAGCGCATTGGCGCCGAGTGCGATCATCAACTGTGCGCCCGCCTGCTGGGCGTAGTCGCCCTCGATGGTGCCGGTGGTGTTGCCGGTGGTGAGGAATACGCTGCTGCCGTTGACCACGTTGCCGATCACGCGCGGCGCGCCGCCATTGAACTGCAGGCCGGTCGAATCCGGATCGGACTGGCCGAGGATGGTCACGTTGGAACGGATCACGCCACCGTCCTGCAGTGCCAGGATGCCGCGTTCGATGCGGGTGGAACCGGTATAGCTGTTGTTGCCGGCCAGCACCAGAGTGCCCCCGCCCTGCTTGACCAGGCCGCCGCTGCCGACGATGTTGTTGCGCCACGCCGAACCGCTGGAGGCCACATCCACGTTGGCAACCACATCCCCCCAGTCGAAGCGACCCGGACCGTTGATCGCACGACCGATGTCGAGCAGGCCGTAGCCGAACACCGGATCCACGCCCGGGGCGCCGATGTCCTTGGCAGTGCCCAGCAGGGTCTGCCGCACCAGGTCGTTGCTGAAATACGGATAGCGCTGCCAGACCAGCGCAGCGGCGCCGGACACCAGCGGCGCCGCGAATGACGTGCCGTAGTTCCAGTAGTAGCTGCCCCCGTTTGCATCGGGATAGACCGCGCTGCCCGGCGCTGCCAGGCAGTAGCGCGCGGCCTGGCCGCAGCCATTGGCGTAGCTGGCCAACGTGCCCGGTGCATAGGGATCCACCGCGGTCGCCACCAGCCAGCCGCGCTCCAGATCTGCCGCCGGCAGCGAGCCGGCAACGCCCAGCTGGCTGGGCAGCGCGGCCAGGCTGCTCGGTTCACTGCGGCCGTCATTGCCCGCTGCGAACACCACCAGCCCGCCGTGGTTGACCACGAAGGGGCGATACTCGGCGGCCACCTGCGCGGTGGTCGGCAGGTCGGTCCAGTACAGGCCGCCCCACGAGTTGTTCATCACCTTTACGTTGTAGCTGATCAGGTCCTGGTGCACCTGGGCCACGCCCAGCGGTCCGCTGAAGGAATTGCCCTTGCCGCTGCCATCGTCGGCGGGCGGCTTGTCGGCGATGATCCGCGCCGAAACGATCTGCGCACCAGGAGCGATGCCGCCTGGCCAGGACCCAACCGGCGCGCCGGCAGCCAGGCTGGCTACCGCCGTGCCGTGGCCCACCACGTCGTCCACCTGCAGGTTGTTGCGCGACGGATCGATGTAGTTGAGGTTGGCCACCACCCGCCCGTTCAGTGCCACCGCGTCGCGCTGCACGCCCGAATCGACGATACCGATGCGCACGTTCTGGCCGCTCAGGCCGGCGGCCTGTGCGGCACGCGCATTGGTGACCGACAGATGCGCGTCGAAGGCCGGCTCCTGCGGTTTTGCCGGCGGCGGCGGCGTCGGTGGCGGGGTCGTGGGTGGCGGCGGTGGTGGCGGTGTGTCAATGCGCACGTTGCCGCCCCCGCCACCTCCGCCACAGGCTGTCAGCGCCAGTGCCAGCGCGGTTGCCAGGGCAGATTTCACCGTCGTCGTGCGTTCCATCGATTCCTTCCCATGAACATTGGCCCGTCGTTGTCCCGGCAGGCATGCGGCGCCGTCCAGCGGCGGCCCTCCCCGACCCTCTATACTTGGGCCGACCCCCACGCAGTCTGCCGGGAAACCGGGGCGCTTCCAACGGCCCACGGTCTCCTTTCCGAACATTGCTTACGCATCAACGAGATTGCCATGTCCAACATCGTCATCGCCGCCGCCAAGCGCACCGCCATCGGCTCCTTCCTCGGCCAGTTCAACGGCGTGCCGACCCCGACCCTGGGCGCGGCCGCCATCGCCGCCGCACTGGAGCAGTCGGGCATCCCGGCCAGCGACGTTTCCGAAGTCCTCATGGGCTGCGTGCTGCCGGCCAACCTCGGCCAGGCGCCCGCCCGCCAGGCGGCGATCGCTGCCGGCATTCCGCTGTCGACCGGTGCCACCACGCTGAACAAGGTCTGCGGCTCCGGCATGAAGACCATCATGCTCGGTCATGACCTGATCAAGGCCGGTTCGGCCAGCATCGTTGTCGCCGGCGGCATGGAATCGATGTCCAACGCGCCGCACATGCTGCCCAACTCGCGCACCGGCAACCGCTTCGGCAACTTCCAGGCGGTCGATCACATGGCCCACGACGGCCTGGTCAACGCTTATGACGGCAAGGCGATGGGTGAATTCGCCGAATGCGCCGTGGACAAGTACCAGTTCAGCCGCGAAGAGCAGGACGCCTACGCCATCGAATCGGTCAAGCGCGCGCAGGCAGCCCAGGCCAACGGCGCGTTCGCCGATGAAATCGTCGCGGTGAAGGTCGCCACCCGCAAGGGCGAGGTCGAGATCACCACCGACGAGCAGCCCGGCCGTTCGGACATCGCCAAGATCCCGACCCTGCGCCCGGCCTTCAAGAAGGACGGCAGTGTGACCGCCGCCAGCTCTTCCAGCATTTCCGACGGCGCTGCCGCAGTGGTCCTGCTGACCGAGGAAGATGCGGCTGCGCGCGGCATCAAGCCGTTGGCCCGAATCGTCGGCCACGCCACCCATTCGCAGGAACCGGAGTGGTTCACCACTGCCCCGATCGGCGCGCTGCGCAAGCTGCTGGACAAGACCGGCTGGTCGCTGGATCAGGTCGATCTGTTCGAAATCAATGAAGCCTTCGCTGTGGTGGCGATGGCGCCGATGCGCGAACTGGGCATTCCGCACGACAAGCTCAACGTGAATGGCGGCGCCTGTGCACTGGGCCATCCGATCGGTGCCTCCGGCGCACGCCTGGTGGTGACCCTGGTCAATGCCCTGCGCACGCGCGGTGGCAAGCGCGGCATTGCCACCCTGTGCATCGGCGGTGGCGAAGCAACCGCGATCGCCATCGAATTGATTTAAATGGATTTAACGATGATTTCGCAAAAATGAATGCGGGATCGCTTGACACCCAATCTTGGCTTGTCATCATGTTGTCGGCGCGCAGCATGCGCGTTGCCTAATTCTAACGACGAGGATTTACACAATGAGCATCAACAAGCTGCTGGTCGCGATGTCCCTGGCTCTGGCCCTGGCCGCCTGCTCGAAGCAGGAAGCTGCCCAGGACGCCGCTGCTTCGGCCAACGAAGCCGCCACCGAAGCCCAGGCTGCTGCCGACCAGGCCGCCGCTGCTGGCGCCCAGACCGCCGACGCTGCCCAGCAGGCCGCTGACACCGCCGCCACCGCTGCCGACGCTGCGACCGACGCTGCTGCCAACACCGCCGCTGCTGCCACCGACGCCGCTGCTGGCGAAGCCAAGGACGCCGCCAAGGCTGCCGAAGCTACCGCTGAGCAGGCCAAGGACGCTGCTGAAGAAGCCAAGAAGTAATCACTTCTTTCTTCACGCTGTTCCGGAAAAGCCGCTGGTTCGCCAGCGGCTTTTTCTTTGCGCCCGTGGATCGCGACTGAGCGCGCTCCGCGACCCCGTCTTCACAACGGCATGAATAGGCTGGCGTCCCCATCCATTGCAGTACCGGAGACCGCCATGAAGATTCGTCCGATCACCACCACCCTGCTGGCCGGCTCCCTGCTGCTGGCCCTGGCCGCCTGCAAGGGCCCGGAGGCCGAACAGGCCAAGCAGGACGCGCAGCAGGCCGCCGATAGCGCTGGCGTCGCTGCCCGCGATGCCGTCGACCGGGCCGCTGCCGCAACCCGCGACGCCGCCGACAAGACCGCTGCTGCTTCCGAGCAGGCCGCCGCCGATACCCAGCAGGCGCTGGACAAGGCCGCCGACGCCACCGCCAATGCCGCTGACCAGGCCAAGGTCGCCGCCACCGACGCGGCCGCGCACGCCAGCGACGCCACTGCCGACGCCGCGCAGAAGGTCGCCGACAAGGCGCGCGATGTCGCCAATGACGCCAAGGCCAACGCCGCCAAGGAAGAAGCCAAGCACTGAGCCTTGCCGGCAGCCGAGCACCGGCTCGGCGCTACAGGAAAAGCCGCGGCATGGCCGCGGCTTTACTGCTTTTCGCTCTCCGCTCTTTCTGTTGATTCCGTGGTGGACGGCACGGAAACCGTCCAAGGCCGCGCGGGTAGGTTGCGCAGGGGCGTAAGCGCCATGGATGGCGCGCCCGAGCCTACAAGGACGTATTCACGGCGCCCCCTGCGCGACCTACCCGCGCGGCCCATCCATCAGTATCAGCGCCCACCACGAGGGGCACCGCCGTTGGCCATTGCCTACGGCAGCGCGCGCGCCAGCATCGCGGTCAGCTCCAGGCCCGCCGGCAGCGTCCCGAATGCCAGCCCGTGCTCTCCTTCCAGCCGGCTGCGCACGAACGCCTCGGCGATCGGGCTGCGCGCACGCAGCAGCAGCGCTGCCTGCAACAACAGCGCAGTGCGCTCGCAGAACAGTCGCGCCTGTGATTCCTCCGGTGCCGGTGCCGCTGCCCAGCGCTGCAATGCCGCTGCGTAGCGCGCATCACGGTCGGCCACCGCCGCCAGCTCGCCGCGCAATGCCGCCATCGCCTCCGGTTCACGGGCCAATGCACGCAGCACATCCAGACACTGGATGTTGCCGCTGCCTTCCCAGATCGAATTCAACGGTGCCTGCCGGTACAGGCGCGGCAGCATCGACTCCTCCACATAGCCCGCGCCGCCCAGGCATTCCTGCGCTTCATTGACGAAGGCCGGCGCACGCTTGCACAGCCAGTACTTGCCCAGTGCCGTCCCCAACCGTGCCATCGCGGCTTCATTGGCATCCACACCGGCACGATCCACCGCGCGTGCGATGCGGATCGCCAACACCGTGGCCGCTTCCGACTCCATCGCCAGATCAGCCAGCACGTTGGTCATCAACGGGTGCTCGACCAGCAGCTTGCCAAAGGTGCGGCGATGCCGTGCGTGATGCAGCGCCTGCGCCAGCGCCATGCGCATCTCCGCTGCGGCGCCCAGCATGCAGTCCAGGCGGGTCATCATCACCATGCCGATGATGGTGGCCACGCCGCGGCCCTCTTCACCCACCCGCCACGCCTGCGCGCCGCAGAACTCGACCTCGCTGGAGGCATTGGCCCAATCCCCGAGCTTGTCCTTCAACCGCATCAGGCGGAACGCATTGCGGTCACCGTCTGCCAGGCGGCGCGGCAACAGCAGGCAGGTCAGTCCTCCCGGCGCCTGCGCCAGCACCAGGAAGCCGTCGCACATCGGCGCGGAAAAGAACCACTTGTGGCCGACCAGGCGATAGCGCTCGCCATCGATCGGTTCGGCGCGGGTACTGTTGGCACGTACATCCGAGCCGCCCTGCTTCTCGGTCATGCCCATGCCCAGGGTGATGCCGGCCTTGTCCGCCACCGGCACGTCGCGCGGGTCATAGACCGGCGCTGCGGCCTTGCGTGCCCACTCGGCCAGGTGCGGCTGCGTGCGCAGCACCGCTACTGCTGCATGGGTCATCGTCAATGGGCAACTGGTGCCCGCCTCGGCCTGGTGATGCAGGTAGCTCAACACCGCACGTGCCACGTGCGCGCCGGGCTGCGGCTCATGCCAGGACAAGCCTGCGACCCCGTGCGATTTGGCCGTGTCCATCAACTGGTGATAGGCCGGATGGAACTCCACCGTGTCGATGCGATGGCCCTGCGCATCATGCGTGCGCAGGCGTGGCCGATCGCGGTTGGCATCGAAGCCGACCCGGTACAGCTCATCACCCGCCAGCGCGCCATACACCGCCAATCGTGGCGCGAAGCTGCCAGCGCCTTCGCGCTGAACGGCTTCCATCAGCGCCGCGTCGTCGGTCCACAACTGCCGCCCCGCGAACGGCGGCGGCTGGTTCAGTACCACATGGGTTTCGTAGGGCGCGTTGCTGCTGAAGCTCGGTCCACTCATCCGGTCCATCCTGGCGGCAAGAAGTGTGCGGCCCGATTGTGCCGCATGACCTGCCAAGCCCGTGTTCAGGCCGGTTCTCACCCCGTGCACGAGCCGCAGGCCACAGTGATGGCATGGCAGGCAATGACGATCTGGTGGTGTTGCGCCCGGAGGGGCTGTACTGCGCTGCGGGCGACTTCCACATCGATCCCTGGCGGCCGGTGCCGCGCGCGGTCATCACCCATGGCCACGGTGACCATGCTCGCCCGGGCATGGGCGAATACCACTGCAGCGACGGCAGCCTGCCGATCCTGCGTTGGCGCCTGGGCGACGTGCCGGTGCAGGCGCATGCCGAGGGCACCCCGTTCCGCCTGGGCCGGGTGCAGGTATCACTGCATCCAGCCGGCCACGTGCTGGGGTCCTCGCAGGTGCGCATCGACGACGGGCGGCAGGTCTGGGTGGCCTCCGGCGACTACAAGCGCCAGCCAGACCCGACCTGCGCGCCGTTCGAAGTGGTGCCCTGCGATACGTTCATCACCGAGGCAACCTTCGCCCTGCCGATCTACCGCTGGCCGGACACGCCGGCAGTCGCTGCGGAGATCGTGGCGTGGCGCCGCGAATGCGAACAGCGCGGCGAGGCGGCGATCCTGCTGTGCTATGCACTGGGCAAGGCACAACGGGTGCTGGCCGAGCTGCGGCCGCTGGATGATCGCCCGGCCTGGCTGCATGGCGCCATCGCCAATGGCGTAGCGGTGTACCGGCAGGCCGGCGTACCGATGCTGGAGACGCTCACCGTGGCCGAACAGGGCCGTCAACCCGATGCCGCCGGCCAGTTGATCCTCGCCCCGCCCTCGGCTGCGGGCACGCCCTGGATGCGCCGCTTCGGGCGCCACCAGCTGGGCTTCGCCTCGGGCTGGATGCAATTGCGCGGCAACCGGCGCCGACGCAACGTCGATCGTGGCTTCGTCATTTCCGATCACGCCGATTGGCCAGCACTGCTGACGACGATCGAACAGACCGGCGCGCAGCGGGTGATCGCCACCCATGGCAATACCGATGCGCTGATTCCCTACCTGCGTGAGCGCGGCGTGGCTGCCGAAGCCTTCCGTACCGATTTCGGGAGCGAGGAATGAAAGCCTTCGCAGCGCTCTACCAACGCCTGGACCGCAGCACTGCCACGCTGGACAAGCGAGCGGCACTGGTCGATTACTTCGGCCAGGCAGGCGCGCACGATGCGGCGTGGGCGCTGTACCTCCTCAGTGGTGGCAAGGTGGGCGGCGCACGCCGGAAGATCGCCACCAGTGGCGAACTGCGCGCCTGGATCGCCGAGGAATCAGGGTTGCCACCGTGGCTGGTGGACGACAGCTATGCGCAGGTCGGTGACCTGGCCGAAACGCTGACCCTGCTGCTGGACGACCCACCAAACCCCTCGCCTGACCGCCCCCTGGCCGAATGGATCGAACAGCACCTGCTGGCGGTGGCCAACCAACCCGAGGCGGTGCGCCGTGCGGCGGTCGTCGCCGGCTGGCGGCAGCTGTGCAGCAGCGAACGCCTGGTGTTCAACAAGCTGCTGACCGGAGCCCTGCGCGTTGGCGTCTCGCAACGGCTGGTGCAGCAGGCGCTGGCCGAGTGGTCCGGCCTGGATATTGCCCGCATCGCCCAGCGCATGCTGGGCGAGTGGGTGCCCTCGCCCGGGCTGCTGGCCCAGCTGCTGTCGCCGGATGAGCTGCCGCTGGACCGGCAGCAGCCCTACCCCTTTTTCCTCGCCTCGCCACTGGAGGGCAGCCCTGCCGAACGACTCGGTGCGATCGACGACTGGCTGCTGGAATGGAAGTGGGATGGCATCCGCGTGCAGCTGCTGCGCCGGCGCGGCGAGGTCGCCTTGTGGTCACGTGGCGAAGAGCGGCTGGATGGTCGCTTCCCCGAAATCGAACAGGCGGCGATGGCGCTTCCCGATGGCTGCGTGCTGGATGGCGAGCTGCTGGCCTGGGACGAAGCCGCGGACCTGCCACGTGCCTTCACCGCGCTGCAGACCCGCATCCAGCGCCGCAAACCCGGCTCGGCCACCCTGCGCAACACGCCGGTGCGCGTGCTCGCCTACGACCTGCTGGAACTCGATGGCGCGGACCTGCGCGAACTTCCATTGCAGCAACGGCGCGCGCGGCTCACCGAGGTCGTCGGTGCACTGGGCGATGCGCGCATCCAGCTGTCGCCCGACGTTGCCGCCGGCGACTGGCCGCAGGCCGCGGCGATGCGCGATGTGGCGCGCGAACGCGGTGTGGAGGGGTTGATGCTGAAGCGGCGCACGTCCTCCTACCAGGCGGGGCGACGACGCGGCGACTGGTGGAAATGGAAGGTCGATCCACTCACGATAGACGCGGTGCTGCTGTACGCACAGGCCGGGCACGGCCGACGCAGCACGCTGTACACCGACTACACCTTTGGCGTGTGGGACGGCGACACGCTGGTGCCGGTGGCCAAGGCGTATTCCGGCCTGGACGACAAGGAGATCCTCGCGCTCGACCGCTGGATCCGCGCCAACACCCGCGAGCGCTTCGGGCCGGTGCGCAGCGTACGCGCCGAACAGGTGTTCGAGCTGGGCTTTGAAGCAGTCAACCGCAGCAGCCGGCACAAGTCCGGCATCGCCGTGCGCTTCCCGCGCATCCTGCGCTGGCGCCACGACAAGCCCGCCAGCGAGGCCGATCAGCTGGCCAGCCTGAAGGCGCTGGCGCGATGACCCGCAGCCAGGCGCTGCGCCGGCTGGAAGACTGGTTTGCGTCCAGAGGCTGGCGCTCACTGCCGTTCCAGCGCGCAATGTGGCGCCACTACCTGGCGGGCGAATCCGGGTTGCTGCATACGCCCACGGGCAGCGGCAAGACACTGGCGATGTTCGGCGGGCCCCTGCTGCAGGCCATGATCGATCCGCCGCCCTTGCCCCGTCGGGCCAGCGCGGTGCGCCCACTGCAGGTGCTGTGGGTGACGCCCTTGCGCGCGTTGGCCAGTGATACCGCACGCGCACTGCAGGACGTGGTCGATGGGCTGGGGCTGGGATGGCGTGTCGGCCTGCGTAGTGGCGACGCCAGCAACCGCGAACGACGACAGGCGCGCGAGGGCCGCGTCGACGTACTGGTGACCACGCCCGAATCGCTGGCGCTGTTGTTGAGCTATCCCGACACGCTGCCGCGCATGCGCCAGCTGCGCTGCGTGGTGGTGGATGAATGGCACGAACTGCTGGGCAACAAGCGCGGCGTCCTGCTGCAGTTGAACCTGGCGGTGTTGCGCGATGCCAGGCCGGCATTGCAGCTGTGGGGTCTGTCGGCCACGCTGGGCAATCTGCAGGAGGCGCGCGACGTGCTGCTGCCCGGTCAACCGGAAGCACCGATCGTGCAGGGCGTACGGCCGCGCACACTCAGCGTGCGCAGCCTGCTGCCAGACCCCGGCGAACGCTTCCCATGGGCGGGGCATCTGGGCCTGGCACAGCTGCCACGCGTGCTGGAGGCGCTGATGCAGGCACGCAGCAGCCTGCTGTTCACCAACACCCGTGCACAGGCAGAACTGTGGCATCAGGCGCTGGCCGCGGTGTGGCCGGAGGAACTGGACACGCTTGCGCTGCACCACGGCTCGCTGGATCCGGCCCTGCGCCAGCAGGTGGAAGACGGACTGCGCGCGGGCGCGCTGCGCTGCGTGGTTGCCACTTCCAGCCTTGACCTCGGCGTGGACTTCCCCGAAGTAGAACAGGTCCTGCAGCTGGGCAGCCCGAAGGGCGTGGCGCGCCTGCGCCAGCGCGCCGGACGCGCACGCCACCGCCCGGGTGCCAGCGGCGCCATCCTGTGCGTGCCCAGCCATGCGCTGGAACTGGCCGAGTACGCTGCGGTGCGCCGTGCATTGGCTGAAGGCGTGGTCGAAGCGCGCAGGCCGCCGACGCTGTCGCTGGATGTGCTGGCCCAGCACGCGGTCAGCCGTGCGCTGGCGGGCGGCTTCGACAGCACTGCGCTGCTGGAACAGGTCCGGCGTACCCATGCCTTCGCGTCGCTCGGCAACGACCAATGGCAGGCCGTGCTCACGTTCATCGTGCAGGGCGGGCAGGCCTTGGCCCAGTACCCCGATTTCCACAAGGTCGTGCGTGATGCCGATGGCTGGTACCGCATGCATGACCGCCGCCAGGCGCTGCGTCATCGGCTTTCGATCGGCACCATCAGCAGCGATGGCAGCGTGCGCGTGCAGTTCCTGCGCGGCGGCAGCCTGGGCGCCGTGGAGGAGCAGTTCGCCAGCCGGCTGCGACGTGGCGATCGTTTCCAGTTCGCAGGGCGCCTGCTGGAGCTGGTGCAGCTGCGCGACATGACCGCCTTCGTGCGGTTGGCACGAGGGCGCGGAGACGGCGTCGTGCCACGCTGGCAGGGAGGCCAGTTGCCGCTGTCGATGCCACTCGGTCGCGAGCTGGAGTGGGTACTGTCCGGCGCCGACAACAGTGCCGAATCACGCTGGCTGTCGCCCTTGCTGGCACTGCAGCAACAGTTGTCGGCGCTTCCCGGCGCGGACCACCTGCTGGTGGAACAGGTGCGGCGTCGCGAAGGCCAGTTCCTGTTCGTCTATCCCTTTTCCGGCCGCCACGTGCATGAGGCGCTGGCCGCCCTGCTGGCCTTGCGCTGTACCCGCCTGCAGCGCAACAGCATCGGCTACGCGGTGAACGACCATGGCCTGGTGCTGGCACCGGCCCAGGCGATCGATCTGGACGCAGCGCAATGGCGAGCATTGTTCACCCCCGATCAGCTGCTGGATGATCTGCGTGCCGCAGTGAACCTGGGCGAGCTGGCGCGGCGCCAGTTCCGCGGCATCGCACGTGTGGCCGGCCTGCTGGTACCCAGCCTGCCCGGTGGCATGCCGCGATCGCTGCGGCAGTTGCAGGCGTCGGCGGGCCTGCTCTTCGATGTACTGCGCGAGCACGATCCGGGCCATCTGCTGCTGGCGTTGGCCGAACGCGAAGTGCTGCACGACAGCCTTGACCTGCCGGGCTTGCGGCAGGTACTGGCAAGGATCGGCACGCAGGCGCTGTCAGTGCAATGCCCGGCGTCGCTGACGCCCCTGGGCTTCCCGCTGTGGGCCGAACGCCTGCGTGGGCAGTTCAGCAACGAGGACTGGCGTACCCGCGTGCAACGCGCGGCCAAGCAGCTGGAGCGCCGCCATGGCCGATGAACTGCTGCTGCTGCGCGCGGGCGAATCGCTTGTGCTGCTTGGCGAGCGCGCGCTGTACTGGCCCACACGGCAGGCGCTGTTGATCGCCGACCTGCACTTGGGCAAGGCCGACGTATTCCGCCGTGCCGGCATCGCGCTCCCCAGTGGTGGCACCGGGGAAGACCTCAATCGCCTGCAGGCGCTGCTGGACAGGTATGCATGCCGCGAGCTGTGGATCCTGGGCGACATCCTGCATGGACCGGCGCATCGCGCCGCGTGGTACCAGCAATGGTTGGCATGGCGCGAACGCAACGCGGCGCTGGACGTGCATGTCCTGCGCGGAAATCACGACCGCCACCTGCCGCACGCCCAGCTGCTGGTACAGATCCACGATGAAGCACACCTGCATCCGTTCATGCTTCGCCATGAGCCAGTGGCCGATGCAGGACGGCATGTGATCGCTGGGCATCTGCATCCGCAGGTCGCCCTGCCGCCGTTGCGTCGGCGCTTCCCCGTATTCTGGCTGCGTGACGGGATGACGGTCCTGCCGGCCTTCTCTGCGTTCACTGCGGGAATCGTGCCTGTTCCCGCTTCCGGCGAGCAGAGGGTCGCCTGCGTCGAGGGCAGCCTGGTCGAACTGCCCGTGACGTGAATCAGGCGGGGCGGATCTCCAGCTGCGGCATCAACTGGAACTCGGGCGTGTCCCCTTCACGCCGCCGCGGCAAGGCCTGGATCCTCGCCAGCATTTCCTGCGCGCAGGCGCGGATGCGTGCATGGTGTTCCGGCGACGCGTGGCTGATCAGGCTGCCCACATGGAATTCAAACACGTCCTCCAGTACGTCGGGCTGGTCCTCGTGCAGCATCTGCAGCAGACCACGCAGCTTGCAGATTTCCGATTCCAGCTCCTCGACCGCGAACAACATGGCGTCCTCCTCTTCAACAACAGGCGGCGCGTCCGGGCCGCAACAGGCCGCGACGGCAGCGCCGCCCGGGCCACGCGCGATGTCGATCACGGAAAGGAAAACGGGCGACGCGCAATCGCGTGCAACCCACTTCTCGCATATCTGTAGTGACGCAGCCGTTAATTCACGTGACGACGCGCCTCACGCACTGGCCGTGATCGCGTTGCTGGGAGGCATTGCCATCGACCTGCCCAGTTCGTTGACGAATGCCGGGTCCAGTTGGAGCGAGCCAAGCCAGCCATGCTGCGTGCCACTGAGTATGCGCAGCATATGCCCACGGCCACCGGGCAGGCGCCCCATCGGGCCAAGCAGCACATCACGCGCTTTCGCCCAAGCGTCGCGGTCGGACTGGAACAGTGGCGTCAGCCAGCGGCTCCAGCGCTGGTACACGGCCACATGCGCGCGCCGCTGCGCTTGGTAGGCCTGCAATGCCGCCGCACTGCCGCCATCGCTGCGCACGGCATCGCGCAGTGCCAGCGCATCGAGCAACGCCATGTTCACACCCTGCCCCAGCTGTGGGCTCATCGCATGCGCCGCATCACCGGCCAGCACCATGCGGCCTTGGTGCCAACGTGTCATCACCGCATCACGGTAAACGGCGCGCGCCAACTGGCCGGCATCGCGCAGATGGGCGAAGCGCGCACCGGCCTGCGGCCACAGCGCATGCAGTTCATCCAGCCAGGGCGCCATACCTTCGGCCTGCCACCGATCGAAATCGGCGCGTGGCAGGCTCCAGAAGAAGCTCAGGCGCGGCGTATCATCACCGGGGCGGGTACCGACCGGCAGCAGCCCGATCATCTTGCGCGCGGCCACGTAGCGCTGGCGCAGCTCGCTCATGTGCGGCCAGTCCTCGGCCGGCAGCAGGCACCACAGCGCGCCCCACGGGTAAACCCTGTCCAGCGCGATGCCCTGCTCGACGCCGCCGCGCAGCGTTGAAGCTGCACCATCGGCAGCCACCACAAGGTCGAACGGTCCGTGCTGGCGCCCCCCGCTGTCGCGCAAACGCCCCTGTGCGGCGTCGACGGAAACGATGGTGGTGCCGACATGCAGCTGGCCGGCGCCATCGCGGGCCTGGTCCAGCAGCGAAAACAGCGCCCCGCGCTGCATGCCCAGCCCATGCAGGCGTGCATCCAGCCCGGCATAGGCCATGTCCATCACCGCGCGCTCGCACGGCGTGTCGCCATACAGGCGGTGCACCGGCGCGGCATGTGCACGCACGGAATCAAGCAGGCCCATCTGCCACAGTACCTGCAGGCCGCTGGGCTGCAGCAGGAAGCCGGCGCCAACCGGTCCCGGCGTGGGCACGCGTTCGAAGATCTCCACCTCGTGGCCGTCACGGGTGAGCAGGATGGACACTGCCTGTCCAGCGGTGCCGTAGCCGATCACGGCGATGCGCAGTCGTTCCTTCATGGGCGCATTGTGCCCGAGGTGGGTGGATCGCGAACGGGCCGCGAGCGTGCCGCGCAAAAAAAACCCCGCCGGAGCGGGGTTTTCAACGCACTGTCGAGTGGATCACTCGGCCGGCGTGATGTTCGAAGCCTGGGCACCCTTCGGGCCCTGGGTCACGTCATAGGTGACACGCTGGCCTTCCTGCAGGCTGCGGAAGCCCTTGGAGTTGATGGCGGAGAAGTGCGCGAACACGTCGGCGCTGCCATCCTCCGGCGAGATGAAGCCAAATCCCTTGGCGTCGTTGAACCACTTGACGGTACCGTTCGGCATGGTGATGCGAGACCTTATGCAATGAATGGGTGGTGTACGCTGAACCCGCGCACAAGCTGAGTATGCAAAGCTTGCTCGGCGAAGACAATCACCCCCGTGCCAATTCACCTACCAGTTCCGGAAGTCCGTTGCTGGCGGCCTGCACGTTGGCAAGTACTTCAGCCATCGTGATCTCTTCACCATCGCCACAGCCGGCAGCCCAGTTGGCGATGATCGCCAGGCAGGCGTAATCCAGCCCCAGCTCCCGTGCCAGTGCGGCTTCCGGCATCCCGGTCATGCCCACCAGATCGCAGCCGTCGCGGCGCATGCGGGCGATCTCGGCGATGGTTTCCAGGCGCGGGCCCTGCGTTGCGCCGTAGCAGCCGCCGTCATGGACCGTGACACCGGTCACTTTCGCAGCGGCCAGGATCTTGCTGCGCAGCATCGGCGTATAGGGGTGGCCGAAATCGACGTGGACCACGTCGGTGCCTTCTTCTTCACAGATCGTGCTGATGCGGCCCCAGGTGTAGTCGATGATCTGATCCGGGCAGGCCAGCACGCGCGGACCAAAGTGTTCGGTGATGCCTCCCACCGTGTTCAACGCCAGCACGCGCTGCGCGCCCAGTTGCTGCAGTGCGGCCAGGTTGGCGCGGTAGTTGATCTTGTGCGGCGGCAGCGAATGGCCCTCGCCATGCCGCGCCAGGAACGCCACGCGGTGTCCAAGCAGCGTACCGACGCGTACCGGGCCGGACGGGCGGCCGAAGCAGGTGTCGACCTCGTGGGTCTGCACGTCGTCAAGCTTGGCCAGGTTGTAGACACCGGTACCGCCGATCACGGCCAGGGCGATCTGTTGCATTCAAAGCACTCCATGAAAAGACCGACGCCGGCACCCGAGGATGCCGGCGGCAGAAGAAGACGCGCCGCGGGCGGCTGCGCCGTTATTCCTTCATCGCGTAGATGGCCGGCACGCAGCGCAGGGTTTCATTGACGTCCATGCCGAAGCCGAACACGTAGCGGTCCGGCAGTTCGATGCCGGCGTAGTCGGCGGTCACGTCCGGCAGCGCGCGGTCGTGCTTCTTCACCGTCATCGCGGCGATGCGCACGTCGGTCGCGCCCTGTTCCAGGCACCAGGTGCGCACGCCCTGCAGGGTGTAGCCCTCGTCCAGGATATCGTCGACCAGCAGCACGCGGCGGCCGAACAGCGAAGTGGCCGGCTTGTGCTTCCAGACCAGGTCGCCGCCGGTGGTTTCACCGCGGTAACGGGTAGCGTGCAGGTAATCGAACTGCACGTCCTGGCCGCGCGCGCCCAGCTCCAGCGCCAGCTGGCCGGCGAACGGCAGCGCACCGTGCATGATGGACAGGAACAGCGGCACCTCGCCCTTGTAATCGCGCGCGATGGCGTCGGCGATACCAGCGATGGCCTTGTCGATGGTGGGGCGGTCGACCAGCAGGTCAGCCTGGGCCAGGGCCTGGGAAATGGTGAGGTTGGGCATCAGACGGTTCTTCCAAGGGTTTCAATCAGACGGGATTGGGTGTGGCCATGGCGGGCATCGGCCAGCAGGCCATCCCAGCCAAGCGCGCCGCGGCCGAGCAGGCCCAGCAGCGCAGCAGTATTGAGGGAGCGCCCCTGCACCGCGTGCAGGGCTTCATCAACCAGCTCCGGGTGGCAGACCAGCACCACGTCGCAGCCGGCGTCCAGGTGTGCGTGCACGCGCGCGGGCACGCCACCGGCACTGTGCGAGGCGGCCATGCCGATGTCATCGGAGAACACCACGCCGCGGAAGCCGAGCTCGCCACGCAGGATGTCCTGGATCCAGCGCGGCGAATAGCCAGCCGGTTCAGGCGCAATCTGCGGGTAGATCACGTGCGCCATCATCACCGCGTCGGCACCGGCGGCGATGCCGGCCTGGAATGGCACCAGGTCCTGCGCGCGCAGCTCGTCCAGCGCGCGCGGGTCGATCGCGGTATCCACGTGGGTGTCTTCCAGCACGGTGCCGTGGCCGGGGAAATGCTTGAGCGTGGCGGCCATGCCGACCGCATGCATGCCGCGCACATAGGCAGCGGTGAACGCCGCAACCACCTGCGGGTCTTCACTGAAGGCGCGGTTGCCGATGGCGCGGTTGCCGCGGCCAAGATCGACCACCGGCGCGAAGCTGAGGTCCAGCCCGCTGGCGCGGACTTCACTGGCCATCAGCCAGGCGTGCTGCTCGGCCAGCGACAGGGCCTGCTGCGGGTCGGTGGCGTACAGGGCACCGATGTCCTGCAGTGGCGGCAGATCACTGTAACCTTCGCGGAAGCGCTGTACGCGGCCGCCTTCCTGGTCCACGCAGATCAGCTGCGGGCGCGGCGCAGCGGCGCGGATCGCCGCGCTCAGATCGGTTACCTGCTGGCGCGAGGCGAAGTTGCGCTTGAACAGCACCACCCCGGCCACGGCATCGTGCTGCAGCCAGTCACGTTCCTGGGTGGTCAGTTCGGTGCCGGCAACGCCGATCAGCAGCATGGTTGATCTCCACAACGCGCGCCCGCATGGCGCAGTGCCGCATTGTCGCAGAACCGGCCGACAGGCGCAGTGGTCAGAAAAAGGGGACGGAGGGGATTAAGGCGCAATCGGCCCCAAGGGGCTGGATACGTCTTAATCCCCTCCGTCCCCTTTTGAGGAGCCGGTCAGACCTTGCAGCCGTCCGGGCCGCAGGCCTCGTCGCCGTCAGCCGGGGTAGCCGGGGCGCCCTGTTCGGCCGCGATCTGCTGCAGGGCCTGGGCGAACGCCTCGGGTGGTTGGGCCCCGGAAATCGCCCACTTCCCATCGATCACGAAGGTCGGCACCGAGGAAATGCCCAATGCATGGGCCTGCGCCAGCTTGGCCTCCACCTCGGCCAGGCCGCGATCGGAGGCCAGCATCTGCGTGATTTCACCATCGTCCAGGCCGCCAGCCACGCCGGCGTTCACCAGCACGGCGGTATCGGCCAGATTCTGGCCCTGCTCGAAGTGGGCGCGGAACAGCGCTTCACCCACCGCATCCTGCACGCCGTGCTCGCCGGCCAGCCACAGCACTCGGTGCGCCGGCAGCGTGGTCACCCGCACCTGGCCTTGGCTGAAGTCCATCGGCAGGCCTTCGGACCGCGCCGTGGCCTGGGTCTGGTTGAGGATCTGCTCGGTGCGCTCGACGCCCCCGAACTTCCGCGAATAGGCCTCGCGCAGCGGCACCGGGGTGTCGTCCGCATCCGGGTCCAGCTGGAACGGCTGCCAGTGGATATCGAGTTCAGGCGCATTGGCGCCCAGCAACTGCACGCCCTGCTGGAAACGATGCTTGCCGATCCAGCACCAGGGGCAGACCACGTCGGAGTAGATGTCGATTCTCATGTCCACGACATGGGGACCGCCTCTCTCGATAAAAGGGGACGGAGGGGATTAAGTCGCTTTCCGCACAGGCGGGGTAAAGACGACTTAATCCCCTCCGTCCCCTTTTTGGGGGTTCACCACTGTGAATACGGGCGGCTGGCCAGGGCAACGTTGTAGTAACGGGCGTCATCGGTCACTTCGGCACCGACCCAGTCCGGCAGGTCGATGGCTTGGTCGGCGCTTTCCAGCTCGACTTCAGCCACCACCAGGCCGGCGTTGTCACCGAGGAACTCATCCACTTCCCAGGTCAGGCCGGCGTGTTCGACCAGATGGCGGCGCTTGTCGATCAGGCCGCCGACACACAGCGCCAGCAATGCGCGCGCGTCCTCCACCGGGATCGGGTAGTCGAACTCCTGGCGGGTATGGCCGAGGGTGCGCGACTTCAGGTTCAGCGCGGCGTGGTCGCCTTCGATGCGCACGCGCACCGAGGCGTTCTGGGTGCCGCGGTCGAGCGCGCCCATGTCGTTGATGTAGCCCTGCGCCATCGGGATCACCCGATGCGCGGCGGTGCGCCAGCCATCGCTGCTGACCAGGAATTTGCGTTCGATTTCGATGCCCATGGCGCAATTATGCGCCACGGGTGATGACACCTGCTCAGCGCTTCTCGAATACCGCGATGCTTTCCACGTGCGCGGTGTGCGGGAACATGTCCATGGCACCGGCGCTGACCAGGGTGAAGCCCTGTTCGTTGACCAGATAGCCGGCATCGCGTGCCAGCGAGCCCGGGTGGCAGCTCACGTAGACAATGCGCTTGAACTGCTTCAGCGGCAGCTGCTGCAGCACTTCGATCGCGCCCGAGCGCGGCGGATCCAGCAGCAGCTTGTCGAAGCCCTGGCGCATCCACGCCGTGCTGCGCTGGTCCTGGGTCAGGTCGGCGCTGAAGAACTGGGCGTTGGCCAGGCCATTGCGCTCAGCATTCTCACGGGCGCGCGCGACGAGGCCGGCATCGCCTTCCACGCCAACGACCTCGCGCACGCGGCGGGCCAGCGGCAGAGTGAAATTGCCCAGGCCGCAGAACAGGTCCAGCACGCGCTCGTCCTCACCCGGCTCCAGCAGATCCAGGGCATGGGCGATCATCTTTTCGTTGAGCTTGGCGTTGACCTGGATGAAGTCCAGCGGGCGGAATGCCAGTTCCACATCCCAGGGCGCCAGCCGGAACGACAGGGGCACACCCTGCCCGTCCAGCGGCTGCACGGTGTCCACGCCACCGGACTGCAGGTAGATCACGAAGCCATGCTGCTGGCCGAAGGCAGCCCAGGCCGCACGGTCCGCATCGCTGAGTGGCTGCAGGTGGCGCACGGTCAGGACCACGGCCTGGTCGCCGGCGATGAACTCAATCTGCGGGATATCGCGCTTGCCATCGAGCGATTCGATGAAGGTGGACAGCGCCTCGACCTTGGTGCCGATCTCCGGGATCACGGTCAGGCACTGGCTGAGGTCGGCGACGAAACGCGGATCCT
The DNA here is from genome assembly GCF_030985515.1 of Stenotrophomonas sp. Sm10. Taxonomy (NCBI): domain Bacteria; kingdom Pseudomonadati; phylum Pseudomonadota; class Gammaproteobacteria; order Lysobacterales; family Lysobacteraceae; genus Stenotrophomonas; species Stenotrophomonas sp. Sm10. The sequence goes on along the minus strand of NZ_JAPTFO010000061.1, from coordinate 1,015 downwards.
GTTCACGGAAGCCGACCAGGGTCTTGTCCTTCTTCTCGACCCGGCGCACGGAGAAGCGGCCCTTGCGACGGTAACCCCAGCTGTCGCCGACCAGCGGCGCAAGCACGGTGCCCGGCTTCACATGGCCGATCCGCTCCAGGTTGTCCATCAGCACGCGCTGCTTGGCGACGATCTGCTGGTCTTCGTCCAAGTGCTGCAGCACGCAGCCGGCGCAGGTGCCGAAATGCGGGCACTTCGGGGTCACGCGCTGCGGCGAGGCCTGCAGAACTTCCAGAGTGCGCGCTTCGTCGAAATGGCGGCTGCGGGCCGTCTGTTCGGCCGTCACCACCTCACCCGGCAGGGCACCGCTGACGAAGGTGACCTTGCCGCCCTCGCCTTCACGGCGGGCGACGCCGCGACCATCATGGCTGAGGTCGAGGATTTCGGTCTGGAACGGGGTACGGTCGATGCGGGAGCGGGATCGGGCCACGTGGCAACAGGCTGCGGGCAAAAATGGGGGCGTATTGTCGCAGATCCTGACCGGCAGGGTCCGGACCCGCTTGCGCCCGCCGCCGCCGTGCTTGATGATTGCAGCAGCTGACATGGAGGCAGCCCTGATGCAGATGACCCCGCGGGCCAGCCGGCCCCGCTTCCTGCTTGTCGAGGACGACATCATCAGCCGCGGTTTTTTCAAGGCGGCGTTGGAAACGTTACCGGCGGATGTGGACACCGCAGATTCGCTGGCCAGCGCTTTGGCCAGCGCCGAACCCGGCGCGCACGACCTGTGGCTGATCGACGTCAACCTGCCTGACGGCAATGGCGCGCAGCTGCTGCGCGAACTGCGCCGTTCACATCCCGACACCCCGGCGTTGGCACATACCGCTGACGGTGACACGTCCATCCATGCCCGCCTGCGCGAAGCTGGCTTCAGCGACACCCTGGTCAAGCCGCTGGGCCGCGACCAGTTGCTGAAGGCTGTGCGCCGCGCACTGGTGAACAGCCCGGCGGGGATCTCCGTTGCCCCGGCCCCGGCAGC
>NZ_JAPTFO010000060.1:0-27653 GCF_030985515.1 Stenotrophomonas sp. Sm10 | reverse complement strand
ACCAACGGTCGGCACCCACCGGAGAAAAAGAACGCCGCCCACCGGGCGGCGTTTTCATATGTGGAACCCGGTAGTCGCAGCGATCAGCGTTCGACGATCGCCACCACGCCCATGCCGCCGGCGGTGCAGATCGACACCAGCGCGCGGCCACCGCCGCGTTCGGCCAGCTGCTTGGCGGCGGTAGCGATCACGCGTGCGCCGGTGGCGGCGAACGGGTGGCCGGTGGCCAGCGACGAGCCCAGCAGATTGATCTTGTCCGGGTCGATGCGGCCCAGCGGCGCGTCCAGGCCCAGGCGGTTGCGGCAGTAATCCTCGCTCTCCCACGCACGCAGGGTGCACAGCACCTGCGCGGCGAAGGCCTCGTGGATCTCGTAGATGTCGAAGTCCTGCAGGGTCAGGCCATTGCGCTTGAGCATCTCCGGCACGGCCACGGTCGGTGCCATCAGCAGGCCTTCGCCATGCACGAAGTCCACCGCAGAGACATGCGCATCGCGCAGATAGGCCTGCGGCTCATGGCCATGCGCACGTGCCCACTCTTCGCTGGCCAGCAGTACCGCAGCGGCACCGTCGGTCAGCGGGGTGGAGTTGGCGGCGGTGAGCGTGCCACGGCCGGAGACCTTGTCGAACGCCGGCTTCAGCGTCGCCAGCTTTTCCAGCGAGGTATCCGGGCGCAGGATGTTGTCACGCTCGACGCCACGGAACGGTGCGATCAGGTCGTTGAAGAATCCGCGCTCATAGGCGGCAGCCAGCTTCTTGTGCGAGGACACCGCCCACTCGTCCTGCGAGTCGCGCGAGATGTTCCACTCCTTGGCCATGTCCTCGCAGTGGTCGCCCATGCTCTTGCCGGTGCGCGGCTCGGCCACGCCCGGGAACTCGGGCTTGAGCTCGGAGAACTTGAAGCCAGCGGTGAGTGCGCGGATCTTGTCGCCGGTGCTCTTGGCGCGGTTGGCGGCCAGCAGGCGTGCACGCAGCTTCTTGCCGAAGACGATCGGCACGTCGGAGGTGGTGTCCGAACCACCACCGATGCCCGATTCAATCTGGCCCAGCGCGATCTTGTTGGCCACGGTGATGATGCTGTCCAGCGAGGTACCGCAGGCGCGCTGCAGGGTGATGCCCGGGGTCAGCGGCGACAGGCCGGAGGACAGCGTGGCTTCGCGGCCCAGGTTCCAGTCGCTGGAGTGCTTGATCACCGCACCCATTGCCACTTCACCCAGCTGCTGGCCATGCAGGCCGAACCGTTCGACCAGCGCACCCAGCGTACGGACCGACATGCCGAGGTTGCCGACATCCGAATACGCGGTGTTCTGGCGACAGAACGGAATGCGGACGCCACCGAGGATGGCGACGGGACGAGCGTTGGGCATGGAGATACCTGGCATGGATGAGGGTGTCTGCAACATGGCCTGCACGGCGGAGCAGGCATAATGGAGCCAAGTGTAGCTGCCGCCCTGTGATGGGCCAACCGTGGAACCATGAGCAAACCCGACCCCGCGATGAATGCCCTTGGCGTGCTGGCCCTGGAACTGGCCGGCGGTGAAATCCCCCGCCAGGCGGTGCTCAGCGCAGAACAGGCCGGTGAACTGGCCGAACGCGTCGGCCGTGACCTGTCCAAGCTGGTGCCACAGGTAGCCGAGCTGGACCTGGTGTTCGCCGCCGCCCATTTCGACCCGGCCGAAGTGCTGCGCCCGGGCTGGCCGATCCATCGCCGCCTGGAAGAACTGCAGATGCGTGCTCCGGGCCGCAACCAGGGCCCGCGCCTGCTGGCCTTCGGTACCGATGCCGAGGGTGATGTGCCGCTGCCGTTCCAGGCCGATGCCAGCCTGGTTGGCGGTGGCCTGCGCGTGGTGCCGTTCCTGCTGACCGGCAGCGATGTGGCCACCACCAACGCGGTCGCGCATGCGCTGGAAGACACCTTGCTCGCCAACGGCATGGCGCATGCCGACACCGCGCTGATGGCGCAGAACAGCTTCGGTGCGCGGATCGAACACGCACGCTACTTCACCGTGAACGATCTGGCCGCGATGATGTCGATGCAGTACGACAACCAGGGCCTGGCCGCGCTGTGGCCGCTGATCGAGACCGCGATCATGGCGCCGGGCGAGGACGAGTGGCTCAATGCCGCGCCCGAGCCGCTGCTGCGCTATACGCACGGCGAAGCACGCATGGCACTGTTCGACCCGGCCGGTTGGTGCGCGCACTACAACCACAGCAAGAACGATTGCGACCGCCTGAAGGGCATCTACGAACAGTTCCTGATGCGCCAGCGGCAGATGGCTGCGGTGCTGGAGGCACACGGCGTGCCGGTGCTGTTCGTGCACTGCGAGGCCGGGCAGGACGCGCGCGAGCTGCTGGCGCGCTGATCTGCGGATGCGCACCGCCGGGCATGGCCCGGCGCTACCGTGCAATTGCGTTTCGCCGGGGCGCGACCGCCGTGCGTATTGCTGTAGCGCCGGAGTCCATGCTCGGCTCAGGTCCACCGAAGAGCAGCCGAGCATGGGCTCGGCTCTACAGGAAGCGATGCAAAGAAAAACGCCGGCTTGCGCCGGCGTTTTCCGTTTCCAGCAAAAGCGTCCTTACGGGGCCTTCTGGATCACCGCACACGCCAGGCGCGCGCCGGCGTTGCCGGTCGGCTGGGTCTTGTAGTCATCCGCATCGGCGTGGACGATCAGGCCGCGGCCGATGATGTCGAAGTCATCACCCTTGCCGATGTTGACGTTGCTCGACACCGGGCCGTCGATGGTGGCCACGCCCTTGTCGTCGGCCTTGATGTTGGGCATGTCGCCGCCGTGGTGCGGATCGGCCGCCACGCTTCCGTGGTCCTGCTTGCCCGGGTTGAAGTGGCCGCCGGCACTCATGCCGTCCGGCGCGCTGCAGTCGCCCTTCTCGTGGATGTGGAAACCGTGCTCGCTACCCGGCTTCAGGCCCGTAACCTGGCCGGTCACGTGCACCTTGCCATCAACCACCTTGAAGGTGACGCTGCCCTTGGTCTCGTTGCCCTGGGTCGGTGCCAGCTCGGCCGTTGCCGAAGCATCGGCCGCCGGTGCCGCAGCCGGTTCCGGAGTTGCCGCCGGTCCGGTGGTGGCGCCGTCGGCCGGCGCGGCCGGCGGGGTTTCGGCCTGCGGCGCGGCCGGCTGCTGGTTGCAGGCCGCCAGGCCCAGCGCGGCGATGGCCGCAAACAGCGAAGTGTGGATCAGACGCATTGGAATCTCTCCCTCGATGATGCCTGCAGTGAAGTGATCAGCGGACGACCCGGATCACGCCACAGGCGATGCGGACGCCGGCATTGCCGGCGGGCTGGCTGCGATAGTCGTCGGCGTTGGCATGCACGACCAGTGCACGTCCGGCGATATCGGTGGCGGCGCCTCCGCCAAGGGTAACGCCCTTGAGGTGGATATCGACGTTGGCGCGGCCCTGGGCATCGGCACGCAGGTTGTCCATGTCGCCCAGGTGGTGCTTGCCGGTGCCGGCGCGGCCATGCGCAGCGCCACCGGGATTGAAATGATTGCCGGCACTGCTGGCATCCACCGCACTGCAGTCGCCGCGCTCATGGATGTGGAAGCCGGCCTGCTGCATCGGCTGCAGACCACCGACCAGGCCGGTGATGTGCATGCCGCCGGGCTCCACCATCAGTGCGATGCGGCCACTGACAATGCTGGCCGAGGCCGGCGCGAGATTGGCCTCGCCCTGCTTCGCAGCGCTGACCACGGTCGGCGGCGGCGGGGTGGGCTCGGCTTTCTTCGGCGTACTGCCACAGGCAGACAGCAGCACGGCGGCGGACAACGGCAGGATGGCAAAGGACAGACGCATCGAAGACTCCTTGCAGGTGACACTAAGCGTTGCATCGTCCATGAACGATCAACAGTTCGGCAAGCAGGCGCGAGGACCGCGTGCAGGGACCGTTCAATGGCCCCCGCGGCGGCGGCCAGCGCCCAGCTTGCGGGTAAGGGTATTGCGGCCCAGGCCCAAGCGGGCAGCGGCTTCGGCGCGGCGGCCATGGGTGATCTGAAGCGCCGCTTCCAGCAGCGCATGGTCGACCCGCTCACGCACCTGTGCGTGCAGCCCTTCCACGCCTTCGGCCAGCTGGCGGCGCGCCCATTCGGCCAGCAGCGCTTCCCACTGGCCTGGATCGGCACCGCTGATGCTGCCGCGACCGCCCCGCGTACGGTTCAGCGCGGTATCGACGTCGGCCACGCCGATGGTGTCAGCGGCGGCCAGCGCGGCCATCCGCCAGCACACGTTTTCCAGTTCGCGCACGTTGCCGGGCCAGTCGTGTTCGCGCAGCGCCTGCAGTGCGGCGGCGGTCAGGCGCTTGGGCGGCGTGTCCAGCCTGCGTGCGGCGGCGGCCAGGAAGGTGCTGGCCAGTTGCGCGATGTCCTCGCGGCGCTCGCGCAGCGGCGGCAGCTGCAGGCGCACCACGTCGAGGCGGTGCAGCAGGTCCGCGCGGAACTTCCCCTGCGCGACCAGCCCTTCCAGGTCCTGGTGGGTGGCGGCCACCACGCGCACATCGACGCGGATCAGTTCGCGGCCACCGACGCGGAAGAACTCGCCCTGCGCGAGCACGCGCAGCAACCGGGTCTGCAACGGCAGCGGCATGTCGCCGATCTCGTCAAGGAACAGCGTGCCGCCATCGGCCTGCTCGAAGCGGCCGGTATGGCGGCGCTGCGCACCGGTGAAGGCACCGGCCTCGTGGCCGAACAGCTCACTTTCCAGCAGCTCGGACGGAATGGCAGCAGTATTGAGCGCGACGAACGGCCCATGCGCGCGCGGCGATTCGCGATGCAGTGCATTGGCCACCAGCTCCTTGCCGGTGCCGGTCTCGCCGGTGATCAGCACCGCCAGCGGCGCCTGCGCCAGGCGACCGATGGCGCGGAACAGCGCGCGCATCGGTGGCGTCTCACCCACCAGTTGCGGCGGTTGGTCGCCATGCGCTTCCGGCGCAGGCGTGGGCGCTGCCAGTGCCGGCGCCACCGCCGGCAGCACGCGCTGCGCCAGCGCCACGGCATCGTCCAGGTCGAACGGCTTGGACAGGAATTCATGCGCGCCGCCGCGGAACGCACCGGCCGTGCTGGCCACATCGGTATAGGCCGACATCACGACCACCGGCAGCTGCGGCAACGCGGCCTTGAGCTTGTCCAGCAGCACGAGGCCATCGTCGCCAGGCATGCGCACATCGGTGAACAGCAGCGCCGGCGGCGCGCCTTCGCCCAGGGCCTGCAGGGCTGCCGCAGCGCTGTCGAAATCGACGACCTGGTAGCCCGCCTCGCGCAGCGCGGTGCACAGCACGAAGCGCACGGCACGATCGTCATCGACCACCCAGATGCGCTGCGGGGACGAAGAAGACTCAGACATCGCGCGGGGCCTCCTCGGCCGGGGCGGCGCCACTGACAATCGGCAGCAGCAGGGTGAACACGGTATGACCCGGGCGCGAGCGGTAGGTCAGCGTGCCGCGGTGCTCGCGCGCCACCTGCTGGGCCAGCGCCAGGCCCAGGCCAGTGCCTTCGGCGCGGCCACTGACCAGCGGCAGGAACAGGTGCTCGGCCAGTTCCTCGGGTACACCACGGCCGTCGTCGGCAATTTCCAGGCGCAACGCCAGCGTGTGCAGCTGCTCGGCGATGCGCGCGCCATGCTCCACGCGGGTGCGCAGGGTGATGCTGCCGGCACCGGCCTGGATTGCGTTTCGCACCAGGTTCCACACCGCCTGGGTAAGACGGTCGGCGTCGCCACGGAATTCGGGAATGCTGGGGTCGTAGTCGCGCTGCAGGCGTACTGCCCAGCCGGCCTCGTTCTCGGCCAGGCGCAGCACGCGTTCCAGCGCGGCATGGATGTTCAGTTCGGCGTGGGGTGCGGCCGGGGCCGGCGACAGCAGCTGGTCGAGCAGGCCGTTGAGGCGCTCGATCTCCGAGCCGATCAGTTCGATCAGTTCGCGTTCGCTGGCCTCGCGCTGGGCCGCGCGGCGGGCCAGCAGCTGGGCCGCACCCTTCAACCCGGCCAGCGGGTTGCGCAGCTCGTGGGCCAGGCCCTTCAGCGCCGCGCTGAGCGCGCTGGGCAGGGCCTGCGTCGGGTCCAGCCCAGGGAATTCGTCGACCGGATGTGCCTCCAGCAACCAGCCGCCATCGTCGCGGCGGCTCATCCAGCCCTCGGCGAAGCGCGGCGCCTCGCCGGGCACCGCCAGCGCCAACCGGTTCAGGCGCAGGCTGTCGCGCTCATCGCGTGCCAGGAAGTGGGCCAGCGCTTCGCCCTGCACTTCCAGTGCAGCCAGCGGCTGGCCCAGCAGGCGGCGCCCGCTGACGCCCAGCCAGCGGCCGAAGGCCGGATTGCAGCCGATGATGCGGCCATCGGCCCCGGCCCACGCCAGCGGCGTGCCCAGGGCTTCAAGGGTCGGCGGCGGTGCGGGGTCGGACATTGCACCAATGTAGTGCAAAACGCGGGGTTCGGGGTCAGAGCACGTTCCGCCAGAAAAGGGCTCCGGCCCCTGCCGCAGGTCGAGCGAGCTCGACCACTACCAGATGCGTGGCCGGTTACAGCTTCATGTTGAGGCCGACGAACACACTGCGTCCCGGGGCCGGCGAAAACATCGGGCGGGCGCTGTCCCAGAAGAAGCTGTCGTACCAGGCGTAGGCGTACTGGCGATTGGTGGCGTTCTTCAGCTGCAGGTCCACGCTGAATCGCGGGGTGAGCTGGTAGGCAGCACTGAGGTCGAGCACGGCGAAGCCACCGAACTTGCCGGCTACGTTGCGCTCTTCCAGGTAGTAATCGCCCTGTGCACGCGCCTGCAGGCCCAGCCGCAGCGCATCACCGGCGCGGTAATCCACGCCCAGATTGCTGATGTGGCGCGGGGTGGCAGCCACTTGGCGTCCCTGCAGGGAAACGCCGGCATCGCGGTCGTCGCGGGTGATCTTCGCTTCCTGGTAGGCGTGCGACGCCCACACCGTCCAGTCGTCGCCCAGTTGCAGGCTCAACTGCGCATCCACGCCGCGCCGGCGGGTCTTGCCCAGAATGACCGTGGTTCCGGTGGCCGGCATGTTGGATACCTCGTTTTCCGCGTCCTGCTGCCACGCCGCCAGACGTGCCTGGGCGCCCGCGAACGGCTGGAACTTCAGGCCCAGCTCCATGCCGGTGTTGGTGGACGGCTGCATCGGTGCCTGTCCCGGGGTGAGGTAGGCCGGTGCGGTGGACCCGGTCAGCACCTGGAAGGTGCGGCCCCAGTTCGCGTAGACGTGGGTGGTCTGGCCCAGGCTGTGGATGATGCTCAGCTTGGGCTGGCCGATGCTGCCGTAATCCTGCAGCCGAGCGGTGATGCCGTTCATCAGGTGCGTGCGGCCGCTGAAGCGGTCGACGCGATAGGCCGGCACGACCTTCCAGGCTTCGACGGGCTGGTAGACCGCCTGCACGTAGGCGCCCCAGTTGTCGAAGCTGTGGCGATCATTGTTCTGCACCCGCGCCGGTGGCTGGCTGAAGTCGGTGGGTTCGGCGTAGGCGTAGCGCTCGCGGATGTAGCCGTTGTCCTGCTGCTCGTAGTTCAGGCCACCCTCGACGGTAAGCGTGGGCCTGGCCTGCCAGGTGAGCGTGGTGAGCAGGCCATGCTGCCGCTCGTCCCACACGCGGCGCTGGCGCGGCAGGTTGCCGTTGGGCACGTCGCTGAAGGTCACGCGGCGGTCGTCTTCATAGCGGTTGTAGTACAGCCGCGTGCCGAAGGTGAGCGCGTCGGACAGTTTCATGTCCAGGTGCGCGGCGATCTGGCGCATGTCGCGTTCATCGCCATCGTTGCCGTTGCGCAGGTCGCTGCCACGGCGGTGCGTACGCAGCTCCTCGGCGGTCATGAAGCCGGGTTCGTCGGCTTCGTGGTGGTACGCGCGCGCGGTCAGGCCCACGCGCAGGCCGTCGTCCAGCGAGCCATGGAACCACTTGCCGCCCAGCGAATACTTCTTCGAGGCATCGTGATCGCGGTAGCCGTCGCTGGCCTGGGTGCCGACGAAATAGTTCTGCGCGAAGCCATTGGCTTCACGGCCGACTGCCAGCTGTGCATCTCGGGTGTTGTAGCTGCCATAGGCCAGTCGCGCGTCGGTGTAGGTGCCGCCCTGGCGCGTACCGAAGTTCACGTTGCCGCCGATGTTGTGCAGGCCGTAGCGCGGGTCGTTGGTACCGCGCACCACTTCGATGTAGCTGATGTCCAGCGGGAACAGCATGTCGATGAAGCGCTGGTTGCCGCTGTTGACGTTGCTGGGGATGCCGTCAATGAGGGTCTTGATCGCGTTGAGGTAGCCCTCGCCGTTGAAGGCGCGGAAGCTGACCTTGCCCGATTCGGCACCCTGCCGCGTTTCGGTGAGCTGGATGCCGGGCATCTGCCCCAGCAGCTCCCAGCTGTGCGAGACGTTGCGGTCTTCGATCTGGTCCGCGCCGAGCACGTCCACCGAAGTCAGTACCTGGTGCGCACTGAGCTGGCCTTCGCCGTGCTGGTGCACCTGCACCTTGCCGAGGGTGAGCGCGGCATCGGCGGACTGTGCGAAAGCTTCAGGGGCGAACGGCGCGGCCGCCAAGGCGGCCAAAAGGGTGGGAGTCATGGGAAGGGGCGGTTACGGTGAAATGTAATCATATAACATTTCACCGTAACCGCTTTTGCAGCGTCGAGCAAAGCTCGGCGCTACAAGGGCGGGAGCCGGGGGGGATTACACCGGGTAGCCGGTGGCTTCCCGTGCCTTCTTCCAGGCGGCTTCGAATTCACGCGCGGAGATTTCGTCGTCCTCGTCGAAATCCAGGAACGACACCGGCTGGTCGGCCAGCAGGAAGCGGTCGTCGCTGTGGGCATGCTCGTCGGCCCAGACCATCTTGGTCCCGTAGATTTCCACCTGCCGCACGATCTTCTCGCCACGCGCTTCCATCAGCACGTTGCCCTTGCCCAGGCCCGATTCGGCCCAGTGCTTGTAGTACTTCTTTGCGGCGGATTTCGCGCCGGATTTTGCGTTGTGCTTTGCGTAGGTCATTGCAGAGGTCCTGGCCGCAGACGCGGCCGGAAAGTTCGGAATGGCGCCATTATCGCCCGACCTCGCAGCGCGCAGGTGGGCGCTTCAGCGGGCCGGCGCTGGCAACGCCACGCCCTTCGGCCACAACATCCAGATGTTGCCCTTCTGCTTCATGTCGCCGGCCAGCTTGCCGGCGGCTTCGCCGCTGCCCCAGTACAGGTCGGCGCGCACTTCGCCGGCGATGGCACCGCCAGTGTCCTGCGCGGCCACCGGGCGCACCACCGGGCTGCCGTCCGGGCGCGTGGTGGACAGCCACAGCAGGCTGCCCAGCGGTACCACGGTGCGATCCACCGCCACGCTGTAGCCGGCGGTGAGCGGTACGTTCAGTGAACCACGCGGACCTTCCGGGCTGTCCGGAGTGCGCACGAAGAACACGTAGCTGGGGTTGCTGCGCAGCAGTTCCGGCACGCGCGCGGGATGGGCCCGGGCCCAGGCGCGGATCGCGTCCATGGTGACGTCTTCCTTCTTCAGCTGGCCCTGGTCCACCAGCCAGCGACCGATCGCGCGATAGGGGTGGCCGTTCTGCTCGGCATAGGCCAGCCGCACCTGCGTGCCATCAGCCAGGCGCACGCGGCCGGACCCTTGGATCTGCAGCAGCTGCAGGTCCATCGGGTCGGTCAGCCAGGCCAGCACCGGCGCCTTTACGCCTTTGGCGGCGATGGTGCCGGCATCGTCATAGGGCTTGAGCACCTTGCCCTCAACCCGCCCGCGCAGGCGCTTGCCCTTCAGTTCCGGGTAGAGGCTGTCCAGCTGCACCACGATCAGATCATCCGGCGTGCCGTACACCGGCACCGTGGCCTTATCGGTACGGGTAAGGCTGCCGGGGTAGATCGGCTCGTAGTAACCGGTGATCAATCCGTCGGCCTGACGGCCACCGGCACGCAGCGCATAGGCATCGAGGTCGCGCTGCAGGAACTGGCGGATCGCGGCCGGGTCCTTGTCTGACACGGCTGCGGCGGTGGCACAGGGCTTGGCCCAGGCGGCGTCGTTCTTCAGGCGGGTGCAGCTGCTGCGCCAGGCAACGAAGCCGGCCTGCAGATCAGCATCGGAGACTGCGGGCAGGGCTTTCCAGTCGACCTTGGCGTAGGTGGCCGCCGGCGGCGAGGTCGGCGTGGGCGCTTCGGAACCCGTGCGGGGAGCGGTGGTGGCGCAACCGGCGAGCACCGCCGCTGCCAACAGGGTCCAGTGCTTGCGCTTGAAGAAGGTAGCGGAATCGATCATGCCGCCATGGTGGCGGGCCGGCCGCTGGGCGGCAACCCGGCGCGGGGTCAAGCGTTCATGCGCGGAGTCACGGCATCTGCAGCAGCAACGAATGCAGGATGCGGGCGTCCTCGGCATCCAGCGTCTTGGGCAGGTCGTCGCGGCCACGGAAACGGCGGTGGAAGGCGGCGACGGTGGCTTCTCGGTTGTCCAGTGGATAGCCGAAGCGGGCCAGCGCATTCCACGCGTCGAAGCCTTCCGGTGCCGCGCCGTCGGCCGCGCGCGGCCACACGCCGAAGCCGGCCTCGGCCAGCTGTTGCCACGGGAAGAAGCGGCTCGGATCCTGCTTGCGCGTCGGTGCCAGGTCGGCGTGGGCGATCACCTGGCGCGGCGGGATGTTCAGGCGGGTGGTGAGGTCGCGCAGCAGCACGATCAGCGATTCGATCTGCGCCGCACTGAACGGGCTGCGGCCATCGTTGTCGAGCTCGATGCCGATCGAGGCCGAGTTGAGATCGGTGATGGTGCCCCATCGCCCGGCGCCGGCATGCCAGGCACGGCGCTCATCGGCGACGAGCTGGTAGCGATGGCCATCGGCGCCGATCAGGTAGTGCGCGCTGACCGGTCCACCGCTGTTGGCGGTACGCAGCGTATGCAGGCTCTGCTGCACCGATTTCTGCTCGGTGTGGTGGATGACGATGATGACCGGCGTGCGCGCGTTCTGGTTGGGCGAAGGCACCCAGGTGGCGAGCGGGTTGCGCGTTTCCCGTGGCGTGGAAGCGCAGGCGGCCAGCAACAGGCAGGCCGAGAGCATCAGTGTGGTGCGGATCGGAGGCATGGCCTGATTGTGCGCGATCTGGCGCGAGGGTGCATGTCACAAGAAAGATTCGGTAGATCCACGCCATGCGTGGATGCGCCACTCCGGCCGTGCCAGCCAACGGTCGGCACCCACCAGAGCAGACCCGGATCCTGTGCCAAGCAAGCTTGGCACCTACCAGAACCAGGACAGGAGAAGTGCCGACCAACGGTCGGCACCCACCACGTCAGTACGCCGCTACCTCAGGCCTCGTAGGCAGACTCGCCGTGCGAAGTCACATCCAGGCCAGTGCGCTCTGCTTCTTCGGTCACGCGCAGGCCCACCACGACCTTTACCAGCAGCAGGATGACCGCGGTCACCACCGCCGACCACAGCACGGTCAGGCCGACGCTGACCACCTGCACCCACACCTGGTGGCCGATATCCAGATCGGCCTTGGTGCCGCCCAGCGACTGCGCGCTGAACACGCCGGTGAGGATCGCGCCGACGATGCCGCCGACACCATGCACACCGAACACGTCGGCGGTGTCGTCCACCTTCAGCAGGCGCTTGAGGCCGGTCACGCCCCACACGCAGATCACGCCGGCGACGAAGCCGATCACGATCGCGCCAAGCGGGCCGACCGTGCCACAGGCCGGGGTGATGCCGACCAGGCCGGCCACCGCACCCGAGGCTGCACCCAGCGCCGACGGCTTGCCCTTGCCGATCGCTTCCACCAGGGTCCAGCCGAGCACGGCGGCGGCGGTGGCCAGCACGGTATTGAGGAAGGCCAGCGAGGCCACCGTATCGGCCGCAGCGGCGGAACCGGCGTTGAAGCCGAACCAGCCTACCCACAGCAGCATGGCGCCGATGTAGGTAAACGGTACGTTGTGCGGCTTCAGCGCGGTCTGGCCGTAGCCCAGGCGCTTGCCGACGAGCCACGCGCCGACCAGGCCGGCCACGCCCGCATTGATGTGGACCACGGTGCCACCGGCGAAGTCGATCGCGCCCAGTTCACCCAGGTAGCCGCCGCCCCAGACGATGTGCGCCATCGGGATGTAGCTGAGGGTGAACCACAGTGCCGAGAACAGCAGTACCGCACGGAACTTGATGCGCTCGGCGAAGGCACCGACGATCAGCGCGGTGGTGATGCCGGCGAAGGTCGACTGGAAGGCGACGAACAGGTAATCCGGCAGGCCCTTGATCGGCGTATTACCCACCGACTCCGGAGTGAAGCCCTTGAGGAAGGCGAATTCGGTGAACGAGCCGAAGAACGGATTGCCGGCGCTGAACACCGCACTGTAGCCATAGGCCACCCACAGCAGCAGCACCAGCGAGAACACCACCAGGATCTGGCTGAGCACCGACAGCACGTTCTTCGAACGCACCAGGCCGCCATAGAACAGGGCCAGGCCTGGAACCACCATCAACAGCACCAGCAGGGTGGAGGTGAGCATCCAGGCGACGTCGCCACGATCATAGGCAGCGGCCGCTTCGGCCACGGCCGGCGCGGCGGCGGTGGCGGCCGGATCGTGCAGCGGCTCGACCGCCACGGTTTCGCTCGGCAGCGGCGACACCTGTGCCTGGGCGTGGGCGCTGCCCGGCCAGGCACCAGCGGCCAGCGCGCTGAGCAGCATCAACAGCCACACGACATGGAACCGGGCTTGCCACCCGGTGAGAAGGCGCATCTTCATGGGGGAGTCTCCGGAAGGGGGCTTACAGCGCGTCGGCGCCGATTTCGCCGGTGCGGATGCGGATGACCTGCTCGACAGCGGTCACGAAGATCTTGCCGTCACCGATCTTGCCGGTGCCGGCAGACGACTGGATCGCTTCGATCACCGCGTCGGCACGTTCGTCGGTGACGACGGTTTCGATCTTGATCTTGGGCAGGAAGTCGACAACGTACTCGGCACCGCGATACAGCTCGGTGTGGCCCTTCTGGCGACCGAAACCTTTCACTTCGGTCACGGTGATGCCCGACACGCCTGCATCGGACAGGGCCTCGCGGACCTCGTCGAGCTTGAACGGTCGGATGATGGCGGAGATCAGTTTCATGCGCATGTCCCGAGGGTGGATGGGGCCAGCGCGCCAGCGCGCGTTGGCATCAGGCAACCACGGGTCATCAGGATGATGACCGTGGCTGTTGCACCGGACACGTACAGGGCCGGGACGGCCGTGCCTCTCTCCTTGCACGACCGATGCGGGAGGGAGGGCGGCCCTGGTCGCGTATCCGGTCTCTCTCTTGCCCCTGGATAAGCGGGCCAATGGCTCGCGTTCCAATGCAGCGGACTGACAGTCCGCTCTACAACGGCGGGCCTGCGCCCGCCCTGCGGCTCCCCAGCCGCGAGAACGGAAGCGATGGCGGCGGGTGGGAGGGGGAACCCACCGCCATCGCGCCCGGTCAGCTCGCGTAGTACAGCTGGTATTCCAGCGGGTGGGTGGCCGCGCGGAACTTGGTCACTTCCTGCATCTTCAGCGCGATGTAGCCGTCGATGAAGTCATCGCTCATCACGCCGCCGGCCTTCAGGAACTCGCGGTCCTTGTCCAGCGCTTCCAGCGCCTGGTCCAGCGAGGAGCAGACCTGCGGGATCAGCTTCTCTTCCTCCGGCGGCAGGTCGTACAGGTCCTTGTCGCTCGGTGCACCCGGGTCGATCTGGTTCTTGATGCCGTCCAGGCCGGCCATCATCAGCGCGGTGAAGGTCAGGTAGCCGGACTGGATCGGGTCGGGGAAGCGCATTTCGATGCGGCGCGCCTTCGGATTGGACACCCACGGAATGCGGCACGAGGCCGAACGGTTGCGGGCCGAGTAGGCCAGCATCACCGGCGCCTCGAAGCCCGGCACCAGGCGCTTGTAGCTGTTGGTGCCCGAGTTGGCGAAGGCATTGATGGCCTTGGCGTGCTTGAAGATGCCGCCGATGTACCACAGCGCCAGCTGGCTCAGGCCACCGTAGCCGTCACCGGAGAACAGGTTGGTGCCGCCCTTGGACAGCGACTGGTGCACATGCATGCCGCTGCCGTTGTCGCCGACGATCGGCTTGGGCATGAAGGTGACGGTCTTGCCGTTGCGGTGCGCGACGTTCTTGATGACGTACTTCATGCGCAGCAGCTCGTCGGCCTTCTGCACCAGGGTGCTGAACTTGGTGCCGATCTCGCACTGGCCGGCAGTGGCCACTTCGTGATGCTGCACTTCCACTTCGATGCCGACCTGTTCGAGGGTCTTGCACATCTCGGCGCGCAGGTCGTGCAGGGTGTCGGTCGGCGGAACCGGGAAGTAGCCGCCCTTCACGCCGGGACGGTAGCCGCTGTTGGCGCCGTCATACTTGGCGCCGCTGTTCCATGCCGCTTCTTCCGAGTCGACCTTGAAGAAGGTGTTGCCCATTTCGTTGGCGAAACGGACCGAGTCGAAGATGAAGAATTCCGGCTCCGGGCCGAAGAACGCGGTTTCGGCGATGCCGGAGGACTTCAGGTAGGCCTCGGCACGCTTGGCGATGCCGCGCGGGCAGCGGCCATAGGCCTGCATGGTGGCCGGATCGAGGATGTCACAGCTGATCACCAGGGTCGGATCGGCGTAGAACGGATCGACGTAGGCGCTGGACGGGTCCGGCAGCAGCACCATGTCCGATTCGTTGATGCCCTTCCAGCCGGCGATCGAGCTGCCGTCGAACATCTTGCCTTCTTCGAACAGCGACGGCTCGACGATGCTGACCGGGAAGGTGACGTGCTGCTCGACGCCACGCATGTCCACGAAACGCAGATCGACGAATTCGATCTGGTTGTCCTTGATCAGCTTCTCAACGTTTTCCACGGACATCGGTACGACCTCGGATGGGGATGAATGCCTGCTGAGGTACAGCAATGACCGTGCCAACTTTTTGCGACCCGCAAGTCGTTGATTTACCTGAGCCCGCCCCGCACCGGTGCGGAACAGCGCGCACCAAACAGGTGCAGTCGGCAGCAGGCGCACCCGTTTGGTGCAGCAGGGATCGTCTATCCTCTCGACCTTCTTCCTTCCTGCCGCGCGTGCCCGCACCGTCCATGTCCGACCTGCTCTCCGCCCTGCTGCTGGGCATCCTCGAAGGCTTGACCGAATTCCTGCCGATCTCCAGCACCGGCCATCTGCTCATTGCCCAGCACTGGCTGGGTGCCCGCTCGGACTTCTTCAACATCGTCATCCAGGCCGGCGCGATCGTCGCGGTGGTGCTGGTGTTCCGCCAGCGCCTGCTGCAGCTGGCCACCGGCTTCAACCAGCGTGAGAACCGGGAGTATGTATTCAAGCTGGGGGCTGCGTTCCTGGTCACCGCCGTGGTCGGCCTGGTGGTACGCAAAGCCGGCTGGTCGCTGCCGGAGACGGTCAGTCCTGTGGCCTGGGCGCTGATCATCGGCGGTGTCTGGATGCTGCTGGTGGAGGCCTACACCGCGCGCCTGCCTGACCGCGACCAAGTGACCTGGACCGTGGCGATCGGCGTCGGCCTGGCGCAGGTGGTGGCAGGCGTATTCCCCGGTACCTCGCGCTCAGCCTCGGCGATCTTCCTGGCCATGCTGCTGGGCCTGAGCCGCCGCGCGGCGGCGGCCGAATTCGTGTTCCTGGTCGGCATTCCCACCATGTTCGCCGCCAGTGCCTACACTTTCCTGGAACTGGCCAGGGACGGGCAGCTGGGCAGCGAGAACTGGACCGAGGTGGGCGTGGCCTTCCTTGCCGCGGCCGTCACCGGCTTCGTCGTAGTGAAGTGGCTGATGGGCTACATCAAGTCGCACAGGTTCACGGCCTTCGCCCTCTACCGCATCGCGCTGGGCGCGGCGCTGCTGCTGTGGTTGCCCTCCGGCAGCTGAACAGCACCGGGGCACGGTAACCCCAATGCCAGCCCCACCCCGTTTCCCCCACGGTTCCCCAAGGAGAATCACCATGAACCGCAAGCTCACCCTGCTCCTCCCGCTGGCCCTGATGGCCGCGTGCAGCCAGACCCCGGCCCCGGCCGGCACCGGCGGCGATGACGTGGCCCCGGCCGCGGCCAAGGCAGCGGACCAGCAGACGCTGGCGCATCTGGACGCGCAGCGCCTGCAGAGCCAGCACTGGCTGCTGCAGCAGGCCACCGGCGCCGACGGCAAGCGCATCGACGCGCTGTTCGCCCGCCAGGACAAGCCGGTCACCCTCGACTTCGCTGACGGCCGCCTGTCGGTCAGCAACACCTGCAACCGCATGGGCGGTGGTTATACCTTCGACGCTGGCAAGCTGGCCGTCAGCGCGATGGCCTCGACCATGATGGCCTGCACCGACAAGGCGCTGATGGCGCTGGACGAGGCCGTGTCGAGCCGGCTGCAGGGCGAACTGAAGGCCGAGCAGGACGCTGATGGCAGGCTGACCCTGACCACCGCCAAGGGCGACACGCTGGTCTTCAACCCGGAACCGACCGCTGAAACCCGTTACGGCGGCGCCGGCGAAACCGTGTTCCTGGAAGTGGCCGCGAAGACCGAGAAGTGCTCGCACCCGCTGATCCCGGACTACCAGTGCCTGCAGGTGCGTGAAGTGAAGTTCGACGACAAGGGCCTGAAGCAGGGCGAGCCGGGCAAGTTCGAGAACTTCTACGGCACCATCGAGGGCTACACCCACGAAGACGGCGTGCGCAACGTGGTGCGCGTGAAGCGCTACGAGGTGAAGAACCCGCCGGCCGATGCGCCGTCGCAGGCGTACGTGCTGGACATGGTGGTCGAGTCGGCCATCGAGAAGAAATAAAACGATGGAAGGGCGGCCGAGAGGCCGCCCTTCTTCGTTGTGCGTTGTAGAGCCGAGCCCATGCTCGGCTGCTGTCTATCGGGAAAAGCAGCCGAGCATGGCTCGACGCTACCGAAAGCAACGCCGGCCAGCGGCCGGCGCTACCGGGGTTGCGGTTACAGCGCCGGGTTCAACGTGTAGGTGCCGTGCAGTGCGGCTTCGGCCAGCACGTGGCCGTGCATGGCGCGGTACGCGTCGGCGGCGGTGAAGCGCTGCGGCAGGTCCAGCGACGCCACGTCCAGCGCGAATACCCGGAAGAAATAGCGGTGCATGCGCTCGTCGTTGAACGGCGGATACGGGCCGTCATAGCCCAGGTAATCACCGGCCATGTCCGGGTTGCCCGCGAACCAGCCGGTGAAGTCGTTCAGGCCCTGGCGGCTGCCGGCCGGACCGGCGGGTGCGGGCTTTCCCTTCACCACGAAGCCGTCGCTGCAGCTGCCAGCGGCGATCTCCTGCACCGAGGCCGGAATATCGGCCATCACCCAGTGCACGAAATCGCAACGTGGCTGGTCACGCGGCACACTCATGTCGCTGCGGCCAACCGTCTCCGGCACGGTCGGCACGTCCGGGTCCACGCACACCAGCAGGAACGAGCGGGTGCCGGCCGGCGCCCCGTTCCAGGCAAGGTGCGGGTTGCGGTCGGGCGCAAAACCATTGGCATCGCCGGCGGCGAACTCACGATCAATCGGTGCGCCATTGGTCAGGCTGTTACTGGTCAGCTGCATCAGGATCTCCTCACTCTTCCGGGTAACCCAGGCGCACCGCAACCGGGGTGAGCTGGGCGAAGGCGGCGCTCATCACGTCGCGGTAGTTGCGCCAGTGGCCGGGCGGGAAGCGCGGCGCGCCCAACTGCGCCGCCGGCGGCATCGGCCGCTCGAACAGGCGGCCCAGCAGTTCGGCCATCGCCTGCGGATCGTTGCCGACCTGGTCGATGCGCAGCAGCACGTGGGGGTACAGGTCGTCCTCATGCAGCGTGGCAATCTGGTTCAGCGCGCGGGTCAGCCATTCACTGGCTTCGGCCAGCGAGGTCATCGCCAGCGGCGCGGCGGCACCGTAGGCCACCCAGTCCAGCAGCATGTCGCGCGGATCACGCAGCACCAGCACCAGTCGCCCCTGCGGCAGCTGCGGGCGCAACGCCCACAGCAGGGCGTTGTCCCACCACAGCAGCCAGTCGATGACGGTATCGCTCTGCAGGCCACGCGCCGGCAGCTGTTCGCGCCAACGCTGCACCAGCCGCTCCGGCGTCAGTACGCCCGAAGCGAGATCCTGCAGCGTGTTGTAGTTCTGGAACGCATCGTCGGGCGGGTTGCTGGTGTAGCGGTCGCTGCGCAGCACCGGGCTGGCGGCCGCCAGGCCGGTCGCCACGCGCTCCACGCCCGAGCCCGGCGCGCCCCAGAGGAAGATCGGCGCGGAACTGGTGTTGCCGTCAATCTCACCCTTCTCCGGCCAGCTTGGCGGAGACTTGGCCTGCGGTGGCAGCGGCAGGCGTTGCGGGGCCTGGTCGGCCTGCAGCGACAGCCAGGTACGCAGGGCCTCCTGCGGCTGGCCGGCACGGTCCTGGATCTCGCCCATCCAGGTGCGCAGATCGGCGCGATGCGCTTCCGGCGCCTGCTCGACCAGCGCCTGCACGCGGGCCACCGCAGCAGGCGGATCACGCTGCAGCAACCCTTCAACCAGGCGGGTTTCGCCACTGACACGCCCCGGTTCAATGCTGACGATACGCTCGGCAATGGCTTCGGCCTGCTCGTGCTCGCCCACCATGTCGTGCAGGCGCAGGCGTGCTTCCAGCGCCGGCAGGTGGCCCGGCATGGCGTCCATCCAGCGTTCAACGGTCGCCGCGGCAGCGGGGCTGCCAACTTCTTCCACGGCCAGGCGCGCCAGCCACAGATCATGCAGCTGCGGGTGCTGCTCCAGGGCAGCGTCGAGGCGTGCACGCGCCTCGTCTTCGCGGCCAAGGCGCTGCCAGGACATCAGCAGCAGCTGCAGCAGCTGGCGGTCATCGGGGATCGCTTCCAGCAAGGGCAGCAGATGGTCCAGCGCCTGCAGCGGCTGGCCGTTGCGCAACGCCAGCTCACCGGCCAGGCGCCGCATCGCCGGCACGTCCAGCTCCGGCTGCCGCAGGGCCACCTCCATGGCTTCGGCCGCCGCCGGCACGTTGCCCTGGCGCAGCGCCAGCTGCACCACCAGGCCATGCAGCGAGCTGATGGCCGGGTTCAGTTCCAGCACGCGGCGGAACGCCTGCTCGGCGAATGCCAGCATGTCCTTGCCAAGGTAGGCAAAGCCCAGCGCATAGAGCACGCGGGTGTCATTCGGCTGGGCCTTGTTGGCTGCCGACAGCAGCACCAGCGCACGGTCCGGGTCATCGCGGCGCAGCGCGATCATGCCGTCGATGGTCAGCAGCTCGGGGTGGTCCGGCTCCACGCGCGAGGCCAGGGTGGACAGGCGTTGTGCCTCGTCGAAGTCATTGCGGCCAACCGCCAGGTGCGCCTGCATCAGGTAGGCGGAGAAGGAGTTCGGGTCGAGCCCGGTGGTGCGCGCCAGCGCTTCGTCGGCGCCTTCGTACTGGCGCAGGGCCAGCAGCAGGCCAGCATGCTGCAGGTGCAGCTGGGCGTCGTCCGGTGCCAGCTGCAACGCCTGCTGCAGGGCTTCCATGGCATCTTCGGCCTTGCCCTGCTGCTGCAGCGCAAGCGCCAGCCAGCGGTGGGCCCCGGCCTGGCCGGGTTCGTCACGGGTCCACGCCTGGGCCAGCTGCACGGCCTGGTCGGCCTGGTTCTGGCGCAACGCTTGGATGATCTGGTCTTGCATGGCGGTCCGGTTCGAGTGCAAACCCGCATTGTAGCGGTCCACGCGCCGGTGCCGGTTCAGCCCGCCAGCACCCGCTGCAGGCGCTGCGCCACCCACCGTTCGGAGAAGCCGTCGCCCCGCCAGTTTTCCAGGAAACCGCAGTGGCCTCCCCAGCAGGCGGTCTCCAGGCGCGCGTGGCGCGGCAGCTGCCAGTCGCTGAAGGTCGCATAGGGAATCACCGGGTCGTCCTGCGCCATCAGGATGTCGGCCGGCACCTGCAGGGCCGACAGGCGGTCACCGGCAATCGAGTAGCCATCGAAATAGGCCTGCAGCGAGCCAAAGCTGGTATGCCGTTCAACCAACCAGGCGGTCAGCGCACGGATATCCAGCTTCAACACGCGGTCGTCGCAGTCGCTCAGCTCGGGGAACAGATCGCGCTTGCGGCGCAGCGAGCCGGCCCATTTGCGTCGGAAGTACCAATCGTACATTGCCGGACCATTCTCGATGCTCTCCATGGTCAGCCCCGGGTCCAGCACCGGGCACACCGAGGCCACGCGCAGCAGCGGCACGCCGGCGGCCGGCGCGCGCAGGGCCAGGCGCAGCACGAAATTGCCGCCCAGTGAGTAGCCGGCCGCCACCAGCGGCAGCTGCGGCCAGCGCTGGGCGATGTCTCCTGCGGCATGCACCACTTCATCGATCAGGTTGGAGTGGAAGATGCCGGGGTTCAGGTGATGGGTGTTGCCGTGGTCGCGGAAGTTCAGGCGCACGACATCGAAACCCTGTTCGATCATGCGCGCGGCCGCCATGCGCATGTAGCTGGATTCGGCACTGCCCTCCCAGCCATGCAGCAGCAGGGCCATGCCCTTGGGTTCGCGGCCTTCGACATGGCTGTGCCAGCCCTGCAGGCGCACGCCATCGCCGCCGTCGAGGATCAGCTCTTCGCTGACCGCGCCGGTGGCCGCCAGCAGCAGCAGGCCGCGCTGCAGGCGCATGCGGCTGGAGCTGAGCATCGACTGCAGGTGCGGGTTGCGCAGCCAGCGCGGCGGCTGGTAGTCAGCCGCATGCAACGTCGGCGTACCGGCGTCCAGGACAGGTGGCGGAACCAGGGCCACCGTGCCCTCAACCGGTGCTCATGGCCGCCACGATGCGCGCGCGCGAGGTCTCCGCGATGCGCCGACGGCCTTCCAGGTCCTGTGCACCGATCGGTGCCAGGAAGTGCACTTCCGCACGCCGCGCCGGCTCACCGAGCAGGCGCAGGAAATTGGCGAAGAAGCTCTCGCCGGGGCCGAATGCCACGATGGTCTGTGCGTCACCCTTGAGCCCATAGACCAGCGCCACCGGCTGCACCGGAACGCCGGTTTCAACCGCGGCCTGGAAGATGCGGGCATGGAACGGCCCCACTTCGTGGCCACCGCGGGTGCGCCCTTCCGGGAACACGCCCACTGCCTTGCCGCCACGCAGGCGATCGGCCATCACCTGCATCACCCCGCCCAGCGACTCGGTGTTGCCACGCTGGTGGAAGATGGTCTGCCCGCGCGCAGCGAGCCAGCCGACCAGGGGCCAGCTGGCGATTTCGCGCTTGGCGACGAAGCCCATCATGCGCTGGCTGTGCAGGATGCAGATGTCCACCCAGCTGACATGGTTGGCCACGAACAGCACGGCACCGGGCAGCGGCGCGCCCATCTGCACCAGGCGGAAGCCGAAGATCCACATCAGGCCCCCCTGCCACCAGTTCACCACCTTCGCCCCGAGGGTATCCTCGCCCACGCGCAGCTCGCCCCACGGCGGAAGCATGCCGATCAGGATCAGCGGCAGGAACACGGTGATGTGGACCAACAGCAGCGGTACGCGGTACAGGTAACGGCACACACGCGCCACGCCGCCACGGGGGGCCGGAGTGGGGGAAGTCATCCGCGCACGATACCGGAGCGTCGCAGCAGCTGCCAGCCGATTTAGGCCATAACCGCCATTGACCGGGGCAATCGGTGGGGAACGCTGGGTTCTGCCGTCGTCAACACGCCCGACCGGGGGCTCAACCGTGGCCGGCCGCCACCACCGCCAGGGTCAGCCGCGAAATGCATACCAGGCGACCCTGCTCGTCCTCGATGCGGACCTCCCACAGCTGGGTGCTGCGGCCCACATGCAGTGCGCGGGCGGTGCCGGTGACAATCCCCGAGCGCACCGCCCGCACGTGGTTGGCATTGATCTCCAGGCCCACGCAGACCTGCTTTGCGGTATCCACGCACAGGTTGCCGGCGCTGCTGCCCAGCGTCTCGGCCAGCACCACCGAGGCCCCGCCGTGCAGGATGCCGTAGGGCTGGCGGGTGCGCTGGTCCACCGGCATGGTGGCCTGCAGCCAGTCTTCGCCCGCTGCGCTGAAGACGATGCCCAGGGATTCGATCGCCGTGTTGCGGCTGAGCGCATTGAGCTGCTCGAGGGAAACGGCTTCGCGGAACACCTGGGTCATGCGGTCACCTTCAGAGAATGGGAACGAGGCCGGCACCGAATGCGGTCAGCATGCGCACCAGCAGCCACTTCGGGCCGACGTTGACTTCGGGGAAGTCGCCGACGGCAACGTAGCAGCGATGGAACTCCGGGTCCTGCCGTGGCAGCGGCTGCGGGCAGTCCGGGCCGGGCTTGAACTCGTAGTCGGTGGCATAGCGCCATGGCCAGAAGTCGAGGATCGGCAGCGCTTCGGAGGCTTTGCCGACGCTGTAGTTCAGCCCCGACAGCACCGGCGGCTTGGCCCGCGGCGCCACCGTCCAGGAGTTCTGCGGATGGGTATCGCGCAGGATGCTCTCGGCCAGCTGCTCGGCAAACACCGGATCATCGATGATCACCGCGCCTTCGGTGTTGTAGTTCTCGCTGCGCGGATCGAAGTTGTGGGTGCCGACCACGCCGATGCGGCGGTCGACCACCAGCGACTTGGCGTGCAGGCCCATGCGCGCGCCCTTGCGGGTGACCGGCAATGGCTTGTTGACCGCCTTGCTGCCCAGGAACGAGGGCCGCGTTTCGGTGCGCAGCAGGCGCGTTTCCACCTCGCTGCCGGCCGCGCGGCGGCGTTCGCGCGCGTTCTGGTAGGCACTGCCGGTACGCGGATGATTCACCACTGCCTGCCTGCGCGTTGTTGCCCGGTCCCCCTCGCTGCCCCCCCCGGCATTGCTGCCGGCGGCGCTGCCGCCGATCAGCGGGTTGCGGCCGCCGTCGTCGTCTGCCCCGGGGGCGGCGATCGGGTCGGGCAGCAGGTTGCGGTAATCAACCGGCGCATCCAGCGGGAACGGCTTGTATTCGAAGATGTTGAAGCCCAGTTCGCGCATGTTGCGCCGCTTGTACTTGTACGACAGCGCATACACGATGGGATTGTCGGTGGCCGCCAGGCTGTTGCTCGACACCACCACGCGCGGTGGCTGCGGGCGCTTGCGCAGCTCGCGGAACAGCTTCTGCGCGGGCTTGGACAGCACCAGGTACGGCGTCTGCAGGATCACTTCCTTCTGCGCACCGGCAATGAGCGCATCCAGCTGGGGCTCGGTCACGTGCTGGCCAGCCAGCGGGGCATCGGCCTTCTCGCGCCGGTGCTTGCGCGGCAGGTCGGCGACATAGCGCACCGAGGCCACCGGCAGCGCGGTATCCACGAAGGAACGGGTGACGAAGTCCATGTCATTGGCTTCGGCACTGACCCGCTGCACCCGTTCCGGGCGGCGGAACGTGGCGGGGGGCAGCGCCGGCACGCCCTCGCGCAGCAGGGTGCGGCCGACATCATTCAGGCGCTCGGCCGGCACGCTGCGCTGGGCACGCCAGAAGGCATCGAAGTTGGCCGCCATCGCACGCGCCTCGGGGCCGGCAATCAGCACGTCGCGGTCGCGGAAGTTGTACTCGCGGTCCCAGTCGTAGTAGTCGTCCTGGTAGTTGCGGCCTCCGACCACGCCGATTGCGTCGTCGATCACCAGCAGCTTGTTGTGCATGCGCTGGTTGAAGCTCCGGAAGCAGCACAGCACGCTGCCGGCATAGTCGAAGTAATTCAGCCGGGCCTTGCCGAACGTCGGGTTGTAGACGCGCAGCTGGAAGTTCTGGTGGGCGCCGGACAGCGCGCCGAGGATCTGCAGGTCGGAGATCGCCGAGAGCTGGTCGATCAGCACCCGCACCTTCACCCCGCGCCGCGATGCAGCCAGCAGTTCGTCGATGACCAGCCGGGCGCTGTCGTCCTTGTCGAAGATGTAGGTCTGCAGGTCGATGCTGCGGGTGGCGCTGCGCAACAGGTTCAGCCGCGCCACCAGGGCGCCTTCTCCCTCGTCCAGCAGGGTGGCGTAGTGGCGCGGCTGCTCCGGGGTGGATTCGGTGAATGCCCGGCCGGCCAGCGCCCGCAGCGGCGAGTCCTGTGCGCAGCGGTCGGCGCGCTGGCAGTCGACCTGGGTCGAGCGCGCCTGCACGGCGATCGCTTCGGCGCGGTCGCGCTCGGTATTGGACAGCGATGCACAACCGCTGCCCAGCAACACGGTTGCCAGCGCCAGTACACGCAGCAGGAGGTTCACGGTTTCGGCGCCTCGCTCAGGCGCGCTCGCAATACGAAGGTCACACGATCACTCAAGGCAAGCTGCCAGCTGTCCATTCCATACCGGCCTCGCTGCACGGTACCGCGGCTGACGACGTCGCAATCATAGCCGGGTCGGGCGCACTCCGCCTTCTCCACCCTCAGCTTCTCGGGATGGCTGACCCCGCGCAGGGTCAGCCGGCCGTTGATGTCACCCCCCTCTTCCACGGTCTCCGGCCAGTACGGCAGCGAGTCGAACTCGACCACCGGGTGGCGGCCCGCGTCGAAGAATTCCTCGCCGCGCATCCAGCCGGTATAGCGCGCCTTGCCGGGGATCTCGACCGAGCGCGTGAACATCTTGAGGTGCACCTGGTGGCGGCCATCGGAGAGGATCTCGATGCGGCCCTCGAAGTGCGGGAACACACCTTCGATGCGCTGGCCGAAGCGGGTGCGCACCTCGAAACCGATCTGCGAGCGTTGGGTGTCCAGGCGCAGGACCCGATGCGCTTCGGCGACCACCGGCGGCAGGGGCGTTGGCGTTGGCGGAGGAGGCGCGGCAGGCCAGGCCGCGCCGGAAGCCAGCAGCACGGGCAGCAGAAAGCGGCTGCGCCGCGCCAGGCTCATTGGATCACGGCCACCAGAACGCGTTCAGGCTGGCCACGCCCGGCTCGATCGAAGCCTCGCGCGGGAAGCCGAGCACGGCAATGCCGGCCGGCGGCATGCCGCGGTAGTCGCTGCTGGTGCCGTCGGTCATCAGGGCCACCAGCTGCTCCAGGCCCGGGTTGTGGCCCACGATCAGCACCCGGTCCAGGTCGCGACGCTCGTCCACCAGCGCCGCCAGGGTGCCCGGGGTGGCTTCGTAGATCCGGTCTTCCAGGCGCTTCTCGACATAGCCGATGGCCGTCATCACCGCTTCCAGGGTCTCACGGGTACGTCGCGCCGGCGAGCACAGTACGCAGTCCGGCAGCAGGTTGTTCTCCTTCAGCCACTTGCCGGCGGCTTCGGCTTCGGCCAGCCCCACCGGCGACAACGGCCGGTCGAGGTCGGCCTGGCCGGGGGTCGCCGGCTCGGCATGGGCATGGCGCAGCAGGATCAATTCACGCATCGCGGGTTTCCATGAAGAAGAGGATGCAGCAGGAAGGGTGATGCAGGCATCAAAGCTTCAGCCAGGACAGCAGCGGCTCCCAATCGGCCTGGTGCTCGCGCACCTGGGCCGAGCGGTAGTCGAACAGGCTGCGGCCAAGGCCGGTCATGACCACATAGCTCTGGCTGTCGCGCAGCTGCGCGACCACCGGGTACGGCCATTCACCCAGCATCTGCAGCGCCTGCTGCGAGGTCTGGGTCCAGGGCTTGGTACGGTTGAGCACCAGACCCACTGGCAGCTTGCGGCTGTGCACGCGCGGGTTCTGGGCCAGGCTGTTGAGGAAACCGACGATGGCTTCGATATCCAGCGCCGAGGGCAGCACCGGCACCACCACCGCGTCGGCAGCGTCGAGGAAATGGGGAATATCGTCGGCCAGGGCGCCGGCCGGCGCATCGATGATGACGGTGTCGGTACCGTCGGGCAGCTTCTGCGCCCACTGCTTCTTCCGATATACGTCGATCGGCAGCACCGCACTTTCCAGCCCGGCACGGCGTTGTGCCCAGCGGGTGCTGGAGCCCTGCGGGTCGGCATCGGCAATCACCGTGGCCTTGCCCTGCAATGCCGCGTACGCGGCCAGGTGGGTGGCGACGGTGGTCTTGCCCACCCCGCCCTTGGAACCGGCCACCAGGATCGTCTTCATGCCAGCCTCGCTTCCGGGTACGTTCCCCGAGCGTACACCGGCGATGGTGACGGGAGGTAGCGTCGTGCTGAACCAGCGGCCATCGCCTTTGCTATCGTGGCGCTCCCGAAGGATCGAACCGGCATGAGCGAACTGCAGGACCTGAGCGCGTTGATCCGCGCCAATACCCCACTGATCGTGATCGAGACCCAGGACGAGGGTCGCATCGTCGAGCTGTTCCGGCAGACGCTGATGCACGTATGGCGGGCGCTGCACCGCTGGTCGATCACCGAGGGCCTGCGCCGCATCGACCTGGACAGTGAAGACCCGCCGGTCGGGCCACCCGATGCCAGCGCGGCCCTGCAGATGATCCGCCAGGCCGACCAGCGCGGGGTCTACCTGCTGCTCGATTTCCACCCGTACCTGGGCTATGCCAGCCATCAGCGCGCCCTGCGCGACCTGATCCAGCGCCGCCACAGCGAGCCGCATGTGCTGGTGCTGATCGGTGCCAAGGTGGAGCTGCCGGCCGAGCTGGAAGCGTTGGCGGTGCGCTTCAACCCGCGCCTGCCTGATGCCAACGCCCTGTTGAAGATGCTGCGCGAAGAGGCCGACGCCTATGCGCGCGAGCACGGCGGCCGCCGGGTCGAAGTCGACAGCGAGGCGGTGAAGAAGATCCTGAAGAACCTGCAGGGCCTGAGCCTGGTCGATGCCCGGCGCATCGCGCGCCAGCTGATCTACGCCGATGGCGCGCTGCGCGACGACGACCTGCCGCAGCTGGCACGGCTGAAGTTCGAGCTGCTCAACCGCAGCGGCCACCTGTTCTTCGAGCATGACAGCGCGCGCTTCGGCGATGTGGCCGGCGCCAACCGGCTCAAGCGCTGGATCAGCCAGCGGCGCGTGGCCTTCATCGCCGGCTCGGCGCCGGCCGGGCTGGACCCGCCGCGCGGCATGTTGCTGCTGGGCGTGCAGGGCTGCGGCAAGTCGATGCTGGCCAAGGCCACCGCCGCCGGCTTCGGTGTACCGCTGCTGCGCCTGGACGTGGGCGCGCTGTACAACAAGTACCACGGCGAGACCGAGGCCAACCTGCGCCAGGCACTGGCCTCGGCCGAGCAGCTGGCACCCTGCGTGCTGTGGATGGACGAGATCGAGAAGGGCCTGGCCAGTGGTGGCGAGGACGGTGGCGTATCACGCCGTGTACTCGGCTACCTGCTGACCTGGATGGCCGAGCGCAAGGCGCCGGTGTTCATCGTCGCCACCGCCAACCAGGTGCACGAGCTGCCGGCCGAGCTGCTGCGCAAGGGCCGCTTCGACGAGATCTTCTTCGTTGACCTGCCTTCGCCTGACGTGCGCGTGGAACTGCTGCGGCTGCACCTGGGCCGGCGCCAGCTCAATGGCGACGACTTCGCGCTGCCGGCGCTGGCGGCCGCGGCCAATGGTTTCTCCGGCGCGGAGATCGAGCAGGCGATCGTGGCCGGGCTGTATGCAGCGCACGCCGAAGGCCGGCCGCTGGACACCGAGCTGATGATGAACGAGATCCGCGCCACGCGGCCGCTGTCGGTGCTGATGGCCGAGCAGGTGGAGGCATTGCGGGCGTGGGCGTCGGGACGGACGGTTTCCGCGGACGACTGAGGTTTCCCGCGAACGGCGCAGCCCCTCGTGGCGGCTGGTTGACCGTGAACGTCAAAAGCCGCGCTTGGCCGGGGGGGGGGGGGGGGGGGGGGGGGGGGCGCCCCCCCCCCCGCGGGGGGGGGCGCGGCGCGCCCACCCCCCCCCCCCCCCCCCCCCCCCCCCCCCC